>JAFZOC010000018.1 GCA_017550765.1 Oscillospiraceae bacterium | reverse complement strand
GGGCGCGCTGCGCCGCGCTCCGGCGCCGCCCGCTCTCCTGTCCCGGCGTCCGCCCGGCGGCGCGGGGCTCGTCCCTGCGTCCTTATGATAACACGGCGCCATCGGAAAAGGAAGCGTTTCTTTCGTCTGAAAGTCCTTTTTATCGTACTCCTCGTCTGCTAGACTGGCCCCAGAAAGAACGAAGGAGGGCTCGAGATGAAGGGCTATTACACGGCAGGCGGCTATTACGGACTGGTGGACGGGCGCTATCGCCTCTTCGCCTCCGAGGAGGACTATTACGAGAGCATGGGCGACGATGACGCGGCCTGATACGATCGACCAGTAAAACAGCTTGAGATCTTTCGGCCGGATCTGTGCCATGCTTCGTTATCGGCCTTGACGATACACCATGTATCCTCTGCGGCCGCTGCCTCGCCTGGCGCAGATCCACCTCGAGATCTCTCTGAGCCGTCTTATCGGTCGATCGTATGAACGGACAAGATCCGAGGCGCGGGGCGGCCCGGACGGCCGGGCTCCTGTGCCTCGGATCGTTCATCGTGCGGAAGGGTCGAAGGCTCCGATCAGTCTCTCTACATTCTCCGTGCTGTACTCGATCTGCTCCGAGAGACGGCGGAGATGTCCCGCGGCGTCCTCTTCCAGGGCGTCCCAGAGGGCCAGCAGGTCTGTCATCGCCGCGGCGTAGGCCGCCACAGCCCGGGCGCCCGCGTCTCCGATCCGTTCGGCCTGGCGGAAGAAAAGATAGTCGAAGACCCGCTGACAGCGCGTCGCATCCACGGTCCCGGGCAAGGGAGCGCTCTCCAGGGCGTCCAGCTCCCGGGGCCACTTTTCGTCGATGGGCTCCGTGGCCCGGAAGGCGCGCAGGAGCTCCCGGCGGCGCTCCCCGTCCAGCCGGGGGACATAGCGCAGCAGCGCATCCGGCACACGCAGCCCCAGGCGGCGCAGCAAGCCGGGCAGGTCCGTCTCCTCCCCCGTCTCGTCGCAGATGAAGCGCAGCTCAGGCCGCGCCAGCAGCAGCTCCGCGGCCGCCTCGCAGCTCAGCCCCAGGCCCCAGAGCTCGTCCTCCCCGACCTCCTGGAAGAAGCGGGGGTGCAGGGCGCAGATGTCGCAGAGGGCGTCCTCCCCCAGCTCCGAGATCAGGCGGTAGAGCCCGTCGGGCCGCAGGAAGGGACAGCGCTCCTCCCCGTCAAGGCGGAAGTGCCAGCCCTCGCCGTCGGCAAAGAGGGCGGCGCGCAGGGCCTCGCCCAGCTCGCCGGGCAGCGCCCGATAGCGCCCGGCGCTCCGCTCGTCCACGTCGATCTCCCAGCCCCGGCAGCAGCTGTGGCGGCAGGCGGCGGCCCGGCAGCGGAAGGCCGGATAGAAGGTGGGATACCAGACGCTCATGGCCGCCTCCCCAGCTGCCAGAAAGCCACCGCGCTGGCCGCCGCCACGTTCAGGGAGTCCACCCCGTGGCTCATGGGGATGCGCACGGTGTAGTCGCAGTCGGCGATGGTGCCGTCCCCCAGTCCGTCGCCCTCGGTGCCCAGGACGATGGCCAGGCGCTCCTCCGCCATGAGGGCGGGGTCGTAGATGGAGACGGCGTCGTCCCGCAGGGCCATGGCGGCGGTCCGGAAGCCCCAGGAGCGCAGCCGCGTCATCCCGGGCTCCGGCCAGTCGGCCACGCTGTCGCCCAGATATGCCCAGGGCACCTGGAACACGGTCCCCATGCTGACGCGGACCGAGCGGCGGTACAGCGGGTCGCAGCAGGCGGGGGTCAGCAGCACGGCGTCCATGCCCAGGGCGGCGGCGGAGCGGAAGATCGCCCCCAGGTTGGTGGGGTTCATGATGTCCTCCAGCACCGCGATCCGCCGGGCGTCCCGGCAGATCTCCTCCGCCGCGGGCAGGGGGCGGCGGCGCATGGCGCAGAGGACGCCCCGGGTCAGGGGGAAGCCCGTGAGCTGGGTGAGCACCGGCAGCGGCGCGGTGTAGAGGGGCACGTCCCCGCAGCGCTCCACCACCTCCCGGGCCTGGCCCTCGATGTGCTTGCGCTCCATCAGCAGGGACACGGGCGCATAGCCCCCGTCCAGGGCCCGCAGGATCACGTTGGGGCTCTCGGCGATGAAGAGGGCGCGCTCCGGGTCGGCGCGGCTGACCAGCTGGCTCTCCGTGAGCCGGGCGTAGACGTCCAGCTCCGGCGCGGCGAAGTCGCCGATCTCGATGATGTTCGGCATGGCAGATCCATCCTTTGGCGTTCTTTCCGTCCCATTATAGCCCCTCCCCCGCCCCGGCGCAAGAGGCCGCCGGCGCATCCCGCACGGCCAGCCTGTCAACAAGTTGATCTTTCCCTCCCGCGGGAGCCTTCCCTCTTGCAGGGCGGGCTCGCGGGCGCTATAATGGGGGAAAACACGGGCTCAGGCACGAGACGGAAAAAGCCCGGCCGGTGCGCCCGACTTCTGCCAGAACCGGTCTTCCGACCAGAGCCGGATCTCCGACCAGAGCCTGGCTCCCGACCAAACAGATCGTAACAGGAGGTATCCCCCTGAAGCTCATCACCTTCACCCGCCCCGGGAGCGACATCGAGGAGGTCGGCGTCCTGACGGACGGCCTGGTCTCGCCGCTGCGGGCCCTGGGCTTCTCCTACCCCTCCATGAACGCGCTGATCTGCCGCTCCGACAAGCGGGAACTGGCCCAGATCGTCGAGCGCGCGGCTCTCGCCGTGGCCGCCGCCAAGGCCCCCATCCTGACCGATCCGCCGGAGTGGTGGCCGATCGAGCTCAACATGGAGCAGGCCACCGCCTGCATCCCCCTGGACGAGGTAGAGCTCTGCTCCCCCATCCCCCGGCCTCTGCAGGACGTGCTCTGCCTGGGCCTCAACTACCGCGACCACGCCGCCGAGGCCAAGGGCTTCTCCCAGAGCGCCTTCGGCGTGGAGCTGGCCGCGCCCATCTTCTTCTCCAAGCGCGTGGGCCGGTCCCAGGGCAGCGGCGCCCCCATCCCCGCCCACCAGGACCTGACGCAGCAGCTGGACTTCGAGAACGAGCTGGCCGTCATCATTGGCCGGGACGCCGAGAACGTGCCCGAAGAGGACGTGGCCGACTACATCTTCGGCTATACGATCTGCAACGACGTGTCCGCCCGGGAGGTCCAGACCCGCCACAAACAGTGGTACTTCGGCAAGAGCCTGGAGGGCTTCTGCCCCATGGGCCCCTGCATCGTCACCGCCGACGAGATCCCCTTCCCGCCGAAGCTGAGGATCTCCACCACCCTCAACGGCGTCCTGCGCCAGGACAGCGACACCGGCTGTCTCATCCACAGCATCGCCGAGATCGTGAGCACCCTGTCCCGGGGCATGGTCCTCCGCGCCGGCACCATCATCGCCACCGGCACCCCCAAGGGCGTGCTCATGGGCGACGCCCAGCCCCGCTTCCTCCGGCACGGCGACGTGGTCGTCTGCAGCATCGAGGGGATCGGCGATCTGGTGAACACCGTGGACTGACCGGAGGGACGGCGGGGAACTCTTCCCGCCGCCGGACGTCTATCTCTCCAAAAGGAGGACATCGCCATGAAGATGCTCATCAAGCAGCGTTTCTTCTCCTGGCTGGACAGCTATACCGTCTCCGCCGAAGACGGCTCGACCCTGTATACCGTGGAGGGGCAGCTGTCCTGGGGCCACTGTCTGAAAGTCTATGACGCCGCCGGCCAGGAGCTGGGCATGGTCAGGGAGCGGATGCTGGTGCTGCTGCCCAAGTACGAGATCTATCTGCACGGGCAGTACCGGGGCTGCGTCTGCAAGCTCCTCTCGCTGCGCCCCCGCTATCGCATCGACTACCTGGGCTGGCAGGTGGCGGGCGACCTGCTGGAGCTGGACTACCGCATCTCCGACGCCGCGGGACGCCCGATCGCCAGCGTCGCCAAAGAGCCCCTGCGCCTGACGGACACCTACGTCATCCATGTGCCCCGGTCGGAGAACGCACTGGCCGTGCTGATGTTCGTGCTGGCCATGGACGCGGAGAGATGCTCCCGCGGGAAGTGACGCCACCGGAACAGCGTCGCGTCTCCCCCTTGACCTGTATCGGACCGGGCCCGCTCTTCGCAGGCCCGGTCGTTCCGCGCCCCGACCGCGGCCGCTCCCGGCCCTCCTGCCCGCTCCGGCCCTCGACCTCCCCCGCTCCCGGCCCTCTCTTTCCCCTGCTACGCCCTCGCCGCCCCTGCCCTCTTGCGAAACGCCGCGGGCGGGAGTATAATAATGGATATCTCATGAAGAAAGAAGGTCCTGCCGTGAAGCTGAGACGTCTGCCGCTCGCGCTGGTGCTGGTCGGCGCGCTGCTGCTCTCCTGCGGCGCCACCGCCTTCGCCGAGCCCACGCCCTTCTATCTGCGGGTGCTGGTGGGCGAGAAGAGCGCCACGGTGCGCGCCTATCAGAACGAATACGTCAACGATCTGTACCTGTCTCTGTCAGATCTGTCCGCCGTGCTCAGCGGGACGCCCCACGCCTTCCGCTTCGCCTACAACTACACCAACGCGGACGGGGAATACTTCATCGTCACCACCGGGCAGAACGCCACTGTGACCAGCGGCGCCGGCAACGCCACCGAGTCCCCCTGGGTCTCGTCCCTGACGACCTTCCGCAACCGCATCTTCGTGGACGGGCTGGAGCACCGCTACTACACCTATCGGGACGGCAAGGACCTCTTCATGAGCCTCGCCGACATCCAGCTGATGCTGGACATCCCCATCGAGCTCCATGAGGACGGCCTGCGCCTCTATCCGGGACAGCGCTTCCGCGCCGACGTGCCCGCGCTGGACGAGCTGGGCTGGTTCGACTGCTTCAGCGCCGTGCTCCTGGGCGACGCCGACACCGGCGAGATCCTCTACGCCCGCTGCGGCGAGGTCCCCGTGCCCATCGCCAGCATCAGCAAGCTCATGACCTATCTCATCCTGGCCGAGGCCGCCAAGGCCGGGGAGATCTCCTTCAACGACACCGTCGTCGTCTCCGACGCCGCCGCCGCCCTCTCCCAGGGCCCCGACGCCATGGTGAGCCTGAAGGCGGGCGCCTCCCTGCCCTTCCGGGAACTGGTGCAGGTGATGCTGCTGGCCTCCAGCAACGAGAGCGCCCTGGCTCTGGCCGAGCACTGCGCCGGGTCCGAGGCCGCCTTCGTGGCGCGGATGGAGCAGCGGGCAGCAGAGCTGGGCATGGACAGCGCCCGCTTCTACGACTGTCACGGCCTGCCGGTCTATCTCCGCAGCGCCGTCACCGCCAAGGTCCAGAACCGCATGTCCGCCCAGGACCTGTTCACCCTCTGCCGGGCCGTCCTGGAGGAGTGCCCGGAGATCCTGCAGATCAGCTCGGAGCGCTACGGCAGCATGCCGAGCCTCAACTATGTGACCGCCAACTCCAACGCCGTGGTCTTCAATCTGGAGGGCTGCAACGGTCTCAAGACCGGCTCCACCAACAAGGCCGGCTCCTGTCTGGCCGCCACGCTCCCGGTCACCGTGGACGGGGAGACCCACACCGCCGTGGCTATAGTCCTGGGGGCCGAGATCCCCGCGCTGCGCAATCAGGCCGCCGAGATTCTGCTCCGCTATGCCCGGGATACCTGGACCGAGGAGGGCTTCCCCGCCGCGCAGACCGTGCTGGAGCCTGTCGAGGAGCCCGCGGATG
>JAFZOC010000178.1 GCA_017550765.1 Oscillospiraceae bacterium | reverse complement strand
GGAGGAGGCGTAGGCCACGCCCTGGGCGTGGTTGCCTGCGGAGGAGGCCACCACGGGGCAGCGCTCGCCCCGCTCGATCATGGAGGCGATCTTATTGGAGGCGCCGCGGATCTTGAAGGAGCCGGTCTTCTGCCGGTTCTCGCATTTCAGGTAGATCTTGCCGCCGGTGAGCTTGGAGAAGGTGGACGACAGGTCCAGTTCGGTATGGTGCAGGATGGGTCTGAGACGCTCGGCTGCACGCTCGAAATCGTACAGTTCCAATTCCATAGTGATACCTCCGATCGAACGAAATCGTATGTACATTGTAGAACGATCGGTGTAAAATTGCAATGGGGGATCGTACGATCTCCACAAAAGAAAATGTGCGATGCAGCGTTCGCGCCGCCGGAGCATAAGATGTCCGGAGAACAGATCGGGGGAGGAAGGACCATGCAAGAGCTGAAGATCGGCATCCTGGGCGCCACCGGAGCGGTGGGACAGGAGATGCGCAAGATCCTGGAGGAGAGCGGGCTGCCGGTGAAGGAACTGCGCCTGCTGGCGAGCCGGCGCTCCGCCGGGGAGCGGCTCCCGTTCCGGGGGACGGAGATCGTAGTACAGGAGACGGGGGAGGAGAGCTTCCGGGGCCTGGATCACGTGCTGGGGGCGGTGGAGGCGGAACAGTCCCGCGTCTACGCCCCGCAGGCCTGCGCCAGCGGCGCGGTCTACATCGACAACAGCTCCGCCTTCCGCCTGGACCCGACGGTGCCTCTGGTGGTGCCCGAGATCAACGGCGAGGACGCTTTCGGCCATCGGGGGATCGTGGCAGATCCCAACTGCTCCACGGCGATCGGGCTCATGGCGGTGGCGCCGATCCATCGCCTCTCGCCGGTGGAGAGCATGGTGGTCAGCACCTACCAGGCGGTCTCCGGCGCGGGCCAGGCCGGCCTTGCGGAGCTGGAGGGACAGCTGCGCGCCGTCGTGGCGGGCCGGACGCCGGAGAGGCGCGTCTTCCCGGCCCAGATCGCCCTGAATGTGATCCCCTGGATCGGCGCGGGCAGGGAGGACGGCTATACCGACGAGGAGATGAAGTTCCAGAACGAGGGCCGTCGGATCCTCCACGCGCCGCAGCTCCGCGTCAGCTGCACCTGCGTGCGGGTGCCGGTGCTGCGCTCCCATTCGCTGTCGATCGCACTGCGGACCCGGGAGCCGGTGGACCTGGAGGCGGCCCGGGCCGCGATCGCGGCCTTCCCGGGCGTGCGTCTGGCGGAGGATCTGGACGGGCGGGACTACCCCACGCCACTGGACAGCAGCGCGGGGGACACGGTCTGGGTGGGCCGCCTGCGCCGGGATCTGACGGACCCGCGGGGGATCTGCCTCTGGTGCTGCGGGGATCAGCTCCGCAAAGGCGCGGCCCTGAACGCCGTGCAGATCCTGGAACTGCTGGCGGCGCGGGGATAGAAGGGGCCGCCCCCGGGCGGAAGGCCACATCGGGCAGAGCCGGAGGGACGCCGGGGCGTCCTCTCCGGCTCTCACGGTGTCGACAAAGTGTCGACACCGTGAGAGACAAAAATGGGAACTGCCGAAAAAAGTTCCCATTTTTGCGTATATCGAACGTGAAGGGGGACGCCCATCCCCCTTCACCCTTTCCCCATGCTAGTCGAAACGATGCCGGATCAGGCCTGTCTACAGTCTGAGAGCCGGATGGACGCCGGGGCGTCCTCTCCGGCTCTTCGCACGACAGTTGAGAGAAAGTCCCCGGATAGTTGAGAAAAAGTCTCCGAAAATGGGCTTTTCTTTTATGATGAGGTATGATATACTCGGCATTGCGGCTGCTCACGCACAACGTTGAGACGATGGGCGCTCGTCACGCCCTGCGTCGAGGTATGACCGATGGAAGAAGAAAAGAAGATCAAGACAAAAGAAGAAAAAGCCTTCAGCCGACAGCTGATCTGGAAGTTCCTGAAGGGGAGCAAGCTGTTCTTCGTCATCAGCATGTTCTCCGCCGCGGTGGCGGCTCTGGCCGACATGGTCAGCCCCCAGATCATCCGCATGGCGGTGGACAATGCCCTGGGCGGGAAGGAAGCGAGCCTCGCGCCCTTCGTGATGCGGATCGTGGATCGCTTTGGGGGCTTTGCCTATCTGGGCGAGCACATCTGGATCATGGCGGTGGCCATCCTGATCGTGGCCGCCGTGAAGGCCGTGGCCCAGTACTGTTTCCGCGTCTACAACACCAAAGGCGCGGAGACCCTCACCAAGACCATGCGGGACCGGCTCTTCGGCCACATCGAGCGCCTGCCCTACGCCTGGCACGCCAAGCACCGCACCGGCGACATCATCCAGCGCTGCACCTCGGACATCGAGACCATGAAGCGCTTCATCTCCGAGCAGATGACCTCCATCTTCCGCATCGTGGTGCTGCTGGCGCTGTCCCTGGGCTTCATGCTCTCCATGGACTGGAAGCTCACGATCGTGGCCATGCTGCCCGTGCCCTATATCATCATGCGCTCCTTCCAGTTCCACAAGAAGATCGGCGACGCCTTCCTGGACTGCGACGAGAACGAGGGCAAGCTCTCCGCCATGGCGCAGGAGAACCTGACCGGCGTGCGGGTGGTGCGCGCCTTCGGACGCGAGCGCTACGAGAAGGACCGCTTCGAGGCGCAGAACGAGCACTACACGAGCCTCTGGATGAAACTGGCCCGGCCCATGTCCCGCTTCTGGAGCGTCAGCGACGTGCTCTCCGGCGTCCAGATCATGCTGATCGTCATCTTCGGCTCCTGGTCCTGCATCCGGGGCGAGATGCTCCCGGGCGCGTACATCGCCTTCCTCAGCTACGGCGCGATCATGACCTGGCCCGTGCGCATGCTGGGCCGCATGATCTCCGAGATGAGCAAGGCCGGCGTCTCCATCGACCGCGTGGCCTACATCATGCAGGCCCAGGAGGAGAAGGAGAGCGGCCGCGACCTGACGCCGCCGCTGGACCGGGACATCGCCTTCGAGCATGTGTCCTTCGCCTATGAGGGCGGCG
>JAFZOC010000177.1 GCA_017550765.1 Oscillospiraceae bacterium | reverse complement strand
GTGTGGCGATGATAACAAGCTCTGCCGACTTGTAGGCGGCCTCTTTATCGGTGGTGGTATGGAGGTTCAGAGTTCTCTTTCCTTCACGAGCCTCTTTAAAGAAGCGCTCGATCTCATCGTCCTGAATGGGGCTGATGAACTGATTGAGCTTCTCCGCCTTGGCCTGGGTGGTGGTGATGGCCGTGACCTCATGATGCTGGGCCAAGAGGACCGCAAGGCTCAGGCCCACATAGCCGACGCCCGCTACTGTGATCTTCATCTCTCCTCGCCTCCCATGTAATAGTCGCGATACCACTCGGCGAAGCGCCGCAGTCCCTCCCGCAGACAGATCTCCGGCCGGAAACCGAAGTCCCGCTCCAGCGCCTCAGAATCGGCGTATGTGACAGGCACGTCGCCCGGCTGCATGGGGACCAGCTCTTTGTGGGCCTCGAAGTCATAGTCCTCCGGCAGCACGCCGGCCCGGACCAGCTCCTCCGAGAGGATCTGCACGAAGTCCAAGAGCTTTTCCGGTCTGCTGCCGCCGATATTATAGACCGCGTAGGGCGGCAGCGGCAGCCCGTCCTCCCCTCTCTGCCGTTCAGGAGCCCTGCGCATCACACGCAGGATTCCCTCAACGATATCGTCCACATAGGTGAAGTCCCGCTCACACTTGCCATAGTTGTAGATCTGGATGGTCTGGCCGGAGCGGAGCTTGTTGGTGAATCCGAAATAGGCCATGTCCGGCCGTCCTGCCGGTCCGTAGACTGTAAAAAAGCGCAGGCCGGTGGACGGGATGTCGTAGAGCTTGGAATACGCGTGGGCCAGCAGCTCGTCGGCCTTCTTGGTGGCTGCATAGAGAGAGACCGGATGATCCACCCTGTCTTCGGTCGAGAAAGGCACCTTTTTATTCCCGCCGTAGACCGAGGAGCTGGAGGCATAGACCATATGCTCCACCCCGGTCGCACCACCGTCGTAGGAATGGCGGCAGGCTTCCAGCAAGTTGAAGAAGCCGACCAGATTGGATCCGATGTAGACCTCCGGATGACTGATCGAATAGCGGACCCCCGCCTGGGCTGCAAGATTTACGACGACTGCGGGCCGGTACTGCGCGAAGGCCGCATCCACCGCCGCCTTGTCTGCGATATCGATCTGCAGGAAGACGAAGTTGGGATGGCGCTGCAGCTGGGCCAAGCGGTACTCTTTCAGCGAGACCTCGTAATAGTCGTTCATATTGTCGATCCCGACGACAAGAGCGCCCTCCACCTCATCCAGCAGGCGCTTTGCGAGGAAAAAGCCGATGAAGCCGGCGGCCCCGGTCACGAAGATCGTCTTATGTCCCAATGTCACGTTCGGTGTCAGCATATGCCTTGATACTCCTTTTTCACTTGCTCGTAGCTCGCCAGGTCCCCGATGTCGTAGCGTCTGCCAGGCATCTCCATGGCGTAGACCGGCATGCACGCCGCCACATAGGCGAGGAAACTGCCCGGCGCGTCCACGCCGCGACCGCCGGCAAGGGCCCTTGGGAGCAGCCGCAGGGCCTCCGGCGTGTATACATAGAACGGCGGGCAGACCCAGTGCGATGGCGGATCCGGGGACTTCTCCGCCATAGAGATGATCATGTCGCTCTCATCCACCGTGATGACGCCGCATCTCTTCAGCTTATCCCGAGAGGGTTCCCGGTAGCGGAGGGCGGCACAGCCCCCCTTTTCGCAGGCGTAGTCCAGGAAGCGCCGCAGGGAGAAGTCCAGCAGGTTGTCCCCCGCCATGACCAGAGCGTCTTCATCGCCGATCTCCGTCTCCTCCAGCGCCTGGAAAAGATCTCGCACGGCCCCCAGGCGCGTCTCGTTGGACTCGGTCCCGTCGTCAAGGATCCGGATCGGCTCATGCCGCGAGGCTGCCCAGCTCGCGAAATGTCCCGCGTAACGGTGGTTCGACACCAGGATGACGCGCTCCGCTGCCCCATCAAGATCGTCCAGCAGCCAGTCCAGGATCGTCTTCCCGCCCACCTCCAGCAAAGGCTTGGGGAAACGCTCGGTCAGCGGGTAGAGACGGGTGGCGTAGCCCGCAGCCAGGATCACAAGGTCCATAGTTTCACCCCGTCTCCCGTGTGGCAGATATGGGAGCTGTAGCGTCCCCGCAGGCCGGGGAAGCTCTCCAGATACTCCCGCTCCACTTTCTCCAGGACTTCGTTTTCCATCGCCGGATCGATCAGCGCCACGCAGCAGCCCTTGAAGCCCGCGCCGCTGAAGCGGCCGCCGTAGATCCCGTCTGTCCTTGTCATGATCTCGTACAGGCGGATGAGCTCCGGGGAGCCCGTCTCCCAGTTGACGATGCTGCTGCGTCCGCTCTCGAAGCTCAGGCGGCCGTACTCCTTCAGATCGCCACGCCGCCACGCTTCGGCGCCGGCCTCCACTCTCCGGAACTCCGTATACCAGTGCTCGGCTCGTTTGGCCCAGTTCTCCGGGAGCCGGTCCCGGTATCTTCGGAAGATCTCCTCCGGGACATCCCGCAAGTTCGTCTCAGAGAACTTGCCGTAGGGCAGGCCGGCCAGGGCCTTCAAGGCATAGGCCGCGCTGCGCGCCTCATCCACGCGCATATTGAACTTGGAGCCCGCCAGGCTCCGCTCCTTCCCGCTGAAAAAGACCGCGATCTCAAAGGGCGGGCAGTCCGGATGCCGCGCGATCCGCTCAAAGCTACCGTCCCGGGTGTCCAGATACAGAAGGTGGTCTTTCCGACAGTAGACCTCGCAGGACTGGTCCAGCGTCCCACAGGCCACGCCTACATAACGGTTCTCCGCCTCCAGAGAGATCCCGATCATCTCCTCGGGGCTGAGCCGGATCCCATTCAGTCGGCAGAGTACGGATAGATAGCTGATGATCACCGCTGCAGAGCTGGAGAGGCCGCCGATCGGCAGTTCTCCGTCCAATATGGCGCAAAGGCCCATATGCAGCGTGAAACGCCGCGCCAGGGCGATCGTCGCGCCGCGCAGATGATCGGCCCAGTCGTTCTGTTTCTCCGGCGGCGTGGAGGCTACGTGCCACTGGGCCCGTTTGGGGAACTGCAGCGAGCGGATCTCCACGACGCCGTTCTGCTTGGGCCCGCAGGCGATATGGATGCCTTTGTCGATGGCGAAGCCCGTGACCTTCCCCAGGTTATGGTCGCTATGGGCTCCGACCGGGCAGATGCGATAGGGGGTAAAGGCGGTCGTCTCCGGATCTTTGTGATATGTGGCCCGGAATGCAGCGATCGCACGTTCCGCCGCATCCGATGCGAACGCAGTCTCCCGCCCTTCCTGCGCCGCGGCATATTCACGGGTGCGCCCGTCCAGAGGCCGTGGGCTGTTCGTCGGGATCTTCCAGAGTTTTCCGTTCTTCAACGCACCGGGGATCCTTCCCGCCCGGCAGAGGGCTGTGATCTTCCGCTCGGGCATCTGCCAGCGCTCCGCCGCCTGATGGACGTCCATGTGTCCCATTCGCTACCATCCCCCTTTTACGATCACATCATTCTAGCATCAAGGAGAAATAATGTCAAGATATAACACGACATATCCGTGTTATATCTTGACATTTCGTGGCGCTCAACCTTCCCAGGGCTCGAATAGGCGGAGCTGTTTATAGAGTTCGCTGCGCTTTTCCGCCGCTCCCAGTGTCTCGTCCAAACGGATGGCCGGGCGTTTCCCCCGTGCGATCCGGAGAAGATGCCGAACAGAGACCCAGGCCCATCCGACAGGCAGCAAGAACGGCGCTCTCTCCAGGAAGGGGAGGCTGCGGCGGGCTTTCACGCTCAGCGCGCTCAGCAGGTTCTTCCCGCCGACATTTTTGCCGACGACGCCCTGTTCCCGGTCTACCAGGAACCGTGCCTGGTCCAGTCTCCCCCGGTCCTTCTTGCCGAAGTTCCCGCCCGCCAGGATGTCGAGCATCAGCGCCTCCAGCAGTTCCTCCGGTACCAGCTCCGCCCACCGCGGGGCGCAGCAGCCCAGATACCGGGCCGCACAGGCCGTCAGGGCAGAGGCGAAGCCCCACAGCCCGACTTCCTGCAGGGGGCCTTCGAAGAGCGCGCAAAAGCGCTCCGTCGGGAGGCTGTCGGAAAAAACTGCCCAGTCGCACAGATGCCGCAGACCTACGCCAGAGTGCATCAGGTGCATCGCCGTATGGACCAGGAGCATCAGGCCGTGATGGAAGTCGTCCGGGACCATATAGCAGCCGTTCTCCGTCTCATGCAGGCAGGCGGTCTCCACGCTGTCGGAGAGCAGCTCCCAGATCTTTTCCCCTGTGGCATTGCTGGGGATCCCGTTGGGCCTCCAGTGCAGTTCCCATTCGGAACTGTGGGTGGGATCGTTATTGCGGGTATAGGCCCGGTGGATCGTCTCATCCTGGCCCTCCCGCGCCTGGAACCCTTGTGCCAGGAGCGCCTCGCCCGCCCTTTGCACATCTTCCCGGTGCACCAGGAAGTCCACGTCCCCCATCATGCGCAGCATGGGCTGCGGGTAATAAGCCGCAGAGGCGCTGCCCTTCATGACCACATAGGGGATCCCGGCCGCCTGCATGCAGCTGTGGAGCTCAACGTGGTCAAAGTCGATATACATATCGTTGACGACGATCTCTCCCACCTGCCGGTCTATCGCCTCAGCTGCGGGGCCCGACAGACAGCCTTTCGCCGCCTCCCAGGCCAAAGGGAGCACTGCCTGCTGTCTCGCTTCGCGCAGGACGACGTTCCAGTCCACATCATCCGGGATCTTGTCCCCACGCAGGAAAAGGGCGTTCCCCAGCAGCAAGAACAAGACCTGCTGTTCATGTGTGATGCCGGACATTCAGCTCTCCTCTCCCCCGCCTTCTTGCGGCAGGACGCCGCCGGCGCGCAGTACGCGGCGCATCTCGTCCAGATCTTCCTCGGTGATGTCCGCGCTCTTCAGTCTCTTCCAATAGTGCTCCGGCGACAGAGCCAGGCCCAGCAGACGCTTTGCCCAGCAAAAGGGCAGCAGGATCGGATGCTCTTCTATCGCGGGATATTGTGCTCTCATGCGCTCGTAGGGCAGAAAGATGGCGTTCCATATGCTCCTGAGCCTGGCGCTGCGCAGCCCGCCGCGGGACATCATGGCCATACGCCCCAGCTGATAGGTCTTTTTCGCGCCGGAGATGCTGTTGTCCGAGGCAAAACGCAGCAAGACTTCTGTATCCTCGTCTGCGGACAAGTCTTCAAAGCAGACTGCGGCTAGGCTTTCCATCTTACGCGTGAAGGGGCCCAGATCCAGCGAGGCCAGTTCCCTTTCCAGCAGGGCCCGGTCCAGATCCGGATACTTTCTCTGCAGCAGCCAGAGGTCAGCGATGCGCCGGAAGCCCAGGGTGCCATGGGTGAAGTCCTCCCGCATGTGGAGGAGATGGTGGACGCACAGATCCTCCGGCGCCATCTCGAACACATGGGTGCAGCCTTCCGCCGGTCGGCAGCGGCTCCACATGCGCGCTTCCCAGTCACGGGCTGCCCCGACGTCGTCGGTGAGGCGTCGGTGCAGCTCCACTTTCATATAGGGATCCTTCCTGTAATTCTCGTGCTTCCAGGCAGAAAGGCTCTCACCGGTGTATCCCAGCTCCTCCATCAGGCGCATCATCCGCGCGTGTCCATAGTCCCGAACAAGGATATCCAGGTCGCTCATACTGCGGCTGAGAGGATCGGCATACAGTCGCCGGATCGACCAGCCCTTCAGCGGGATGCAGTCCACGCCCGCCTCCTCGAAGGCGTCCAGCAGCGCCGTTCCCTCGCAGTCCTGGTTCATTGCCTTGGCAAAACGCGGCGCATAGATACGTTTCAGTTCTTTTTTCAGTTGACAGAGCGCGGGCTCCTCAGCGCCGTCCAGCGCTGTGTATACCGTGACCAGCACATCGTGCCGGAGCGCCAGATCTCGGATCTCCGCGGGACGTATCTCAGCCCAGCGGTCCGCAAAAGGAGCGAGCGCAGGTCCCTCCCCCAGGATCCCCGCCCGCAGCAGGGCCAGGAACAGTGCCAGTTGCATATCCATCATCGTCTCCCACAGCGCTCCTTTACAAACGCGTCACGGTAACTGTGACTATCGTTTTCACTGTATCACGGCCGCCGCTCAAATGCAAGCAGAGCCGCGTCTGCGGCTCTGCTCCGTTCGTTCGTTTCTGCCCGGATATCCTTCTATCCGATGCGATATGACAGTGCTCTGCGGCGCACAGGTCCCCGGCGTCTCAGGCTTCAGAGCGGAAGAAGCTCCTCTCCTTCAGGTACATGAGCGCGCCCAGGACGATCCAGACCACCAGCATGATGTAGCTCTCTTTCCCGAAGTGTACGCCGGACAGGCCCGGGATCGGGATCAGCTGCAAGATCATGAAGATCACGCTGAAGCAAACGCCCACCACAGCCATGACTTTCAGCATCTGGGAGGCGTCGCCGTCGCGCTTGGCGGTGACCAGCGTGCTGGCGCAGGTGAAGAAGTAGCCGATAGAGGCGCCGATCGCGCACATGTCCACGAACCAGCCCAGAGCCTCGCGGCCAAGGATCGGGCCGGTGAGGCTCACCAGCACGCAGAAGATCATGGCGTTCTTGGGCGTGCCGTACTTGACGTCCACCTTGCCGAACCAGGGGGGCAGATAGCCGTCCCGGGACATGGAGTACATCAGGCGGGAAGAGGCCAGATAGAAGCCCATGATCCCCGAGAGCACCGCGCAGGAGACGCCCGTGCCGATCAGCACTTTGCCGAAAGTACCCAGCAGCTCTTCCGCCGCCACCAGGAGGACCCATTCGCCCGCCATCACGCGGTCGGGCCAGTTCTCCAGGGCCGCGGCCGCGACAGTATTGTTGGAGGTGTACACGAAGCAGCCAAAAGCGATGGCGATGACCATGATGATGCTGACCTTCTTGAAGGAGAAGCTGAACTCCTCCGCGGTCTGGGGGATGGCGTCAAAGCCCACATAGGCCCAGGGCGCGATGGCAAAGGTCGCCAGGATCGCGGAGATCACGCCGCTGCTCCCCACGTGGGCGAAGCGGTCGATATCGGCGGTGGTGGCCTGGGCCTGGATGGCCGCTGCCTTGTCGAAGCCCCAGATCGGCTGCATATTCACGCCGGTAGCCTTGGCGCTGATGATGCCGGCGATGCAGAGGGAGAAGACGCAGACGACCAGCAGTGTAGAGAGGATCGTCTGCACGAAAGCCGCCTTCTGGACACCGATGATGTTCAGGTAGCCGAACAGGATCAGGATCGCCATTGCCAGCAGCATCTCGCCCAGGTAGATGTCGAAGCCTGCCACGGTATAGTGGAAGCCCCATTTCAGGATGTCCGCCTTGCCGTCCAGCCCGTCCACGATCAGGCCGATCGCCGTGCTGTTCATG
>JAFZOC010000176.1 GCA_017550765.1 Oscillospiraceae bacterium | reverse complement strand
ATCGGGAAAAATACATCGCGGCGGGCGGGCCCGACGGGGGCGACGGCGGCCGCGGCGGCGATATCGTCTTCGTGGTGGACGACGATATGTCCACCTTGATGGACTTCCGCTACAAGCGCAAGTATGTGGCGGGAAACGGCCAGAACGGCATGGGGAAGCGCTGCTACGGCAAAGACGGCGAGACTCTGCGGATCAAAGTCCCCCGGGGCACGCTGATCCGGGATACCGCTACCGGCGCGATCATGCACGACATGTCCGACGGCGCGGACTGGGTCGCGGCCAGGGGCGGCCGGGGCGGCTGGGGCAACCTGCACTTCGCCACGCCCACCCGGCAGGTCCCGCGCTTTGCCAAGCCCGGCCTCCCGGGCGAGAGCCATGACATCACCCTGGAGCTGAAGCTGCTGGCGGACGTGGGGCTGGTGGGCTTCCCCAACGTGGGCAAATCCACGCTCCTGTCCGTGGTCAGCAAGGCCCATCCCAAGATCGCCAACTACCACTTCACCACGCTCTTCCCCAACCTGGGCGTGGTCTTCGTGGACGAGGGGCGCTCCTTCGTCCTGGCGGATATCCCCGGCATCATCGAGGGAGCTTCCGAGGGAGCCGGATTGGGCCATGACTTCCTCCGGCACATCGACCGCTGCAGGCTCCTGGTCCATCTGGTGGACGTCTCCGGCAGCGAGGGGCGCGACCCCGTGGAGGACTTCGACGCGATCAGCGCGGAACTGCGGGAGTACAGCCCGGAACTGGCACAGCGGCCCCAGATCGTGGTGGCCAACAAGTGCGATCTGCTGGGCGAGGACCGCGGCAATGTGGAGCGCCTGCGCCGGCATGTGGAGGCCCTGGGCTTCGAGCTGATGGAGATGAGCGCCGTGACCCACGAGGGCACACGCCAGCTGGTCTCGGAGTGCGCCCGCCGTCTGGCGGAGCTGCCGCCGGTCCAGCGCTATGAGCCGGACTACGTCCCGCCCGAGCCCAGCTTCGACACCTCGGAAGACCTGGAGATCACCCACTTCGACGACATGTGGGTGGTGGAGGGCCCCTGGCTCCAGCGTCTGGTGGCTACGGTCAACTTCTCCGACTACGAGAGCCGCATGTTTTTCGACCGCATCCTGCGGGAAGCCGGCGTCTTCAAGCGGATGGAGGAGATGGGCGTACAGAACGGCGACACCGTCAGCATGTACGACCTGATGTTCGAATATCAGGACTGAGACCCTGCGAAAACAGAACGGAGAGAGCACATGCTCTCTCCGTTCTTCATGCCAAGACCTACCTGTATGTCTTTATGCGATATGTTCTGTGTCGCATGGACCGTCCGATCCGGCGGAGCTTGCCCCGGAGCTTTCGCTGTGGTATAGTGGGGACAGAGGAAAAGGAGGCGCTGCGAGATGGAGAAGAAAAGGATCATCCTGGACTGCGACCCTGGTCATGACGACGCCGTGGCGATCATGCTGGCTGCGGGCGACCCCGGTCTGGAGCTTTTGGGCGTCACCGTCGTCGCCGGGAACCAGACCCTGGAGAACACCCAGCGGAACGCCCGGAACGTGCTCCAGTGGATCGGGAAGGACGTGCCGGTCTATGCCGGCTGCGGGCGACCGCTGGTGCGGGAGAAGATCGTCGCAGGGGACATCCACGGCAGCACGGGTCTGGACGGTCCGGTGTTCCCGAAACTCACGAAGAGACTGGAGACGCAGCACGCGGTCCTGTATCTGATCGATACGCTCCTGCGCTCCGAAGGGGACATCACCGTCGTCACCACCGGGCCTATGACCAACTTGGCCATGGCGCTGCGCCTGGAGCCGAAGATCGCGGAGAAGATCCGGCGGATCGTGCTCATGGGCGGCGCCGTCGGCAACGGGAACGTGACGCCGGCGGCGGAGTTCAACATCCTGGCGGATGCGGAGGCGGCGCAGATCTGCTTCAGTTCCGGCCGCCCGATCACGATGGTGGGCCTGGACGTGACGCGGAAGGTCCTGTGCTACCCGCAGATCGTTGCGAGGATGGAGCGCCTGGGCACATGTGCCTCGGAGCTCTTCGTGGCGCTGATGGCCCACTTCTGCCGGACCCAGAAGGAGATCTTCGGCTGGGAAGGCGGTCCCTTGCACGACCCGGTGACGATCGCCTCGCTGATCGATCCGGCGCTCCTGACCACGAAAGCAGCCAACGTCCAGATCGAACTGCGCAGCAGCCAGTCCTACGGCCGGACCAACTGCGACATGTTCGACTATCTGCATCTGCCGCACACGGCTGACGTGGCGGTGGACATCGACGTGGAGCGTTTCTGGGACATCGTCGAGGAGGGGCTGGCCAGGTATCCGGCGAGGGGGGCGGCACGATGAGAGCGCTCTGCTACGGCTCGCTGAACATCGACTATGTGTATCAGGTCCCGCATTTCGTCTCCCGGGGGGAGACCCTGGCGGCGGGAGCGCTCCAGCGTTTCAGCGGCGGGAAGGGCCTGAACCAGGCGATCGCTCTGGCACGGGCCGGGATGGAGGTCCATATGGCCGGCGCCGTCGGCCTGGACGGGGACTTCCTGCTGGATGAGCTCAGAGACGCTGGCGTAGACGTCAGCTGCGTGCGCCGTGCGGCGTGCCCGACGGGGCACGCGATCATCCAGAACGTCCCGGACGGGGACAACTGCATCCTGCTCTATGGCGGCGCCAACCGGACCGTGGACCGCGCACAGGCGGAAGAGGTGCTCGCCCGTTTCGCCCCCGGCGATCTGCTCCTGGTCCAGAACGAGATCTCTTCTCTGGCGGATATCATCGCCCTGGCAAAAGAGCGCGGGATGATCGTGGCGCTGAACCCGTCGCCCATGGAGGACGCGCTCAAGCAGCTCCCGGCGGAGCACATCGACCTGCTGATCCTGAACGAGGGAGAGGCGGCGCATTCCACAGGGGAAGCGCCGGACCGGCCGGAGCGCCTTTTGGCGCGCCTGGAGGAGTTCTTCCCCGACACGGTCCTGGTGCTGACCCTCGGAGAAAAAGGCTCGATCTGCTGCGACCGGAGCGGCATGCACCGGCAGAGCGCGTTCCGGGTCGTCCCGGTGGATACCACGGGCGCGGGGGACACCTTTACCGGCTTCTTTCTCGCGGCCTACCTGCAGGATAGAGACGCTGCCCAAGCCCTTGCCCTGGCGTCCAGGGCCGCGGCGATCGCGGTCACGCGTCCGGGAGCCGCGCCGTCGATCCCCACCCGGGCGGAACTGCGGGCTGCGCTCGGGATGCGCTGAACGCCGGCGGCAGAGGGGGATCAGCCGAAAGAAAGCTCGCGCCGTCGGACAGAGGCGCGGCCTTTCGCGCAGAAGATCCACTTGACACGGATGGCATCAGGCTCGTATACTTTACTACGACACTACGAAAAAGAGGAGCAGATATGAAACAACTCTCTTCCCGCACAGCGGGCTTCACCGATTCCGTGATCCGGCGGATGACGCGGGTATCCAACAAGTACGGCGCGATCAATCTCTCCCAGGGCTTCCCGGACTTCGATCCGCCGGAGGCGATCCGCCGCCGCCTGGAACAGGTCGCCCATGAGGGCTTCGACCAGTATTCCATCACCTGGGGCGCTCAGCCATTGCGCGAGGGCATCGCCCAGAAACAGAGCCGCTTCATGGGACGCACCATCGATCCCGACCGGGAGATCGTGGTCACCTGCGGCAGCACCGAGGCGATGATGGCCGCGGTGATGACCGTCACGGACCCGGGCGATAAGCTCATCATCTTCTCGCCCTTCTATGAGAACTACAGCGCGGACGTGATCCTCTCCGGAGCGGAGCCGATCTACGTGCCGCTCCATCCGCCCACCTTCGAGTTCAAGCTCGAAGAGCTGGAGGAGGCCTTCCGCCAGCACCCCAAGGCGCTGATCCTCTGCGATCCCTCCAACCCCAGCGGCAAGGTCTTCCGCCGGGACGAGCTGGAGATCATCGCGGATCTGGCCGCGCGATACGACGCCTATGTGATCACAGACGAGGTCTATGAGCACATCGTCTATGCGCCCTATGAACACACCTACTTCGCCACGCTCCCCGGCATGTGGGAGAGGACGATCTCCTGCTCGTCCCTCTCGAAGACCTAGTCGATCACAGGCTGGCGCCTGGGCTATATCATCGCCCCGGAGCCCATCGCCGAGCGGGCGAAGAAGGTCCACGACTTCCTGACCGTGGGCGCGGCGGCCCCGCTGCAGGAGGCCGTGGTCCCCGCTCTGCATTTTGGCCAGGAATATTACGATGAGCTCCGCGCGCTCTATACCCACAAGCGGGATCTCCTGCTCAAGGGCCTGGATGACATCGGCATCGAGCACAACGTCCCCCAGGGGGCTTACTATGTGCTCCTGGACATCTCCCGCTACGGCTTCCGCTCCGACCTGGAGTTCTGCGAGGTCCTGGCGCGGGACGTGGGCGTTGGCGCGGTGCCGGGATCCAGCTTCTTCCGTGAGCCGGTGCAGCATCTGATCCGCCTGCACTTCGCCAAGCGGGACGAGACCCTGCAGGCCGCCCTGGAGCGGCTCGCGAAGATCGACGAGAAGATCAAAGCAAGAAAATAGACGACAGACGAGACAGGACGAGGAGCGACGAAAAAGGAGGACGCACATGGAACAGAACAAGTTTTTCCCCGAGATCCACGGCAATTTTGCTTTCGGATGCATGCGCCTGCCCATGCTGGGCGAAGAGGTGGATCTGGAGCAGTTTGGGCACATGGTGGACCTGTTCCTGGCCCGTGGCTTCAACTATTTCGACACGGCCCACGGCTACATCCGCGGCAAGAGCGAGACGGCGATCCGCGCATGCCTCACCAGCCGCTATCCCCGCAGCAGCTACCTGCTCACGAACAAGCTCACCGGCAATTTCTTCAAGACCGAGGCGGATATCCGCCCGCTCTTCCAGGAACAGCTGGACGCCTGCGGCGTGGACCATTTCGACTTCTACCTGATGCACGCCCAGAACAGAGAGAATTTCGAGCACTTCAAAGCCTGCCGTGCCTACGAGACGGCCTTCGCGCTGAAGGCGGAGGGAAAAGTCCGCCATGTGGGCATCTCTTTCCACGACAGCCCCGAGACTTTGGCCAAGATCCTGGATACCTACCCCGAGATCGAGGTCGTCCAGATCCAGTTCAACTATCTGGACTTCGAGAACCCCAGGGTACAGAGCCGTGCGGTGTACGAGGTCCTGGAGCGCTATGGCAAGCCTGTGCTGATCATGGAGCCGGTGAAGGGCGGGACCCTGGTAGAGCTCCCGGATCGTGCGCAGGCGGTCCTGGACGCCCTGGGAGGGGGCAGCAACGCGAGCTATGCCCTCCGCTTCGCCGCGGGCTTCCCTCAGGTCTGCACTGTGCTCTCCGGCATGAGCGATATGGCTCAAGTCGAGGAGAACACCATCACGATGGGGCAGTTCAGGCCCCTGGACGATAAGGAACAGACGGCTGTGGCGCGGGTGCGGGAGCTCATCCTGGAGGAGAAGAGCATCCCCTGCACCAACTGTCGTTACTGTGTGGACGGCTGCCCCAGGCAGATCCTGATCCCGGACATCTTCGCCGCCATGAACATGAAGCGGGTCTTCCACAGCTGGGGCCAGGAGGAACGCTACCGGAAGGAGCTCACCGCGGGCCATGGCAAAGCCAGCGACTGTATCCGCTGCGGCCGCTGTGAGCGGGTCTGCCCCCAGCATCTGCCGATCCGCGACCTGTTGGTCGAGGTCGCAGAGACCTTTGAGAAGGGATAAGAGGAGCGGAGGACCATATAAGCGAAAAGACCGCCTTTCGGCGGTCTTTTCATTTTCATATGTCTGCGGGGATCTTGCGCTTCCACTTGCCCAGCTTGAAAAAAAGGGTAGAGAGCAGCATGCCCAGGATCCAGTTGGCCAGGAGCGAAAGGAAGACCATCTTCTCCTGGGTCAGCAGGTCCGCTCCGGCGTTCCTGGCGAGAGCTACCAGCGCGTAGGCCAGGGGCAGGCGCAGGACCACGGCGGTCGTGAGACCGATCCACATGGGCGTGACCGTGTCGCCGGCGCCGCGCATGACGCCCTGCAGGACCTGCGTGACGGACATGGCGATGTAGCCGGCGGCCAGGATGTACATCATCTGCATCGAGAGCGCAATCAGCGCTTTCTCCGGGGTGAAGAGACGCATCAGGGCGGGGCCTGCCAGAAGGACTGCGGGCGTGAGCACCAGAGAGGTGCCGACGGACAGGAAAAGGCCTTGGCGCGTGCCGTCTTTCAGGCGGTCGAGACGCCGTGCTCCGATGTTCTGCCCGGCGAAGGTGCTCATCGCCTGCCCGAAGCTGAAATTGGGGAGCATGGCATAGCCGTCCACGCGCATGACCATCACGTTGCAGGCCACGAACATCTCGTCGCCGAAGCTGTTGATGAGCCGCTGGACCACCATCATGGCGCAGGAGAAGATCGCCTGGGTGAGCCCGGAAGGGATGCCCAGGCTCACGATCCGGCCGATGTGGGCCTTCATCGGGCGCAGGTCGGAGAGACGGATCTGAAAGACCTGCTTCAGGGAGAGGATCTTCCGCAGGCAGAGGAGCGCGGAGATCATCTGGGCCAGGACCGTGGCGAGAGCCACGCCGGCCACCCCCATCTTGTCCACCAGGGCCAGATCCAGGACGATATTCAGCGCGGCGGTGATCATCAGATACAGCAGCGCCGAGAAGGAGTCCCCTAGACCGCGGAGGATCCCGGCGAAGATGTTGTAGAAGAAGAAACCGGCGATGCCGTAGAAGAAGATATCCAGGTAGCGTTTGCAGCCCTCGAACATGCTGGGCAGCGTCCCGACGGCCCGCAGCAGCGGCGCGGTGATCAGCGGCCCCACGACCATGATCGCCAGGCTCGCGATCGCGGTGAGGGAGATGCAGTTGCCGATCGTCTTGGAGAGAGCTTCGCCGTCCCTTGCTCCGAACTCCTGGGCGACCATGATGCCGGCGCCGGTGGAGATGCCGACGAAGAGCGCCAGGAGCAGGTTCAGCACGGGAGAGGCGTTCCCGACGGAGGCGAGGGCCGTATAGCCCCATCTGCTGTTGCCGACCACGACGGCGTCGACGGTGTTGTAGAGCTGCTGGGCGAAATTGCCGATCAGCAGGGGAAAGGCGAACTCCGCGATGCGACGCCAGGGGGTCCCGACGCTCATATCGCGGGGTGAGAACAGGTCTCGGAACTTGGACATGATGTGAGGTCCTTTCATTCATCTATCAGACAGTATTCATAGCAGAAAAAGCGACAAGTTTCAAGCCCCATTTCACGGCGAAACGCAGCGGCTCCTTCTGCCCGGAAAAAGCAGCCGCGCACAGATACGCCTCAGAGGTCGAACGCCAAACAAGGAAAGCTCCCCAGGCGTTGAGCCAGGGGAGCCGATATCGTTAAGATCAGCGGTCGAAGGAGGGGTTCACGACATACATGTTCTTCTGGTCCATCCGCTCCATGGCCAGACGCAGGCCCTCGCCGAAACGCTGATAGTGGACGATCTCGCGTTCCCGCAGGAAGCGTATCACTTTCGTCACGTCCGGATCGTCGCAGAGGCGCAGGATGTTGTCGTAAGTCACGCGCGCTTTTTGCTCTGCGGCCAGATCCTCATTCAGGTCGGCCAGCACGTCGCCCTTGATGCCGATGGATGCCGCGCTCCAGGGGAAACCGGAGGCTGCCGTGGGATAGATGCCAGCCGTGTGGTCCACGAAATAGGTGTCGAGCCCGCTGCGCAGGATCTCCTCGTCGCTCATCTTTCGGGTGAGCTGATGGATGATGGTCGCGACCATCTCCATGTGCCCAAGCTCTTCCGTGCCGATGTCTGTGAGCAGGCCCTTGAGCTCCGGATAGGGCATGGAGTAGCGCTGGTTGAGGTAGCGCATGGAGGCGCCGAGCTCACCGTCCGGCCCGCCGAGTTGAAAAAACCGATAATAACTAAATATAATAAAAAACTTCGAGTTTTCCGGCGTATTTGTCGAAAACGATGTACGAAATGATGGACTTAAGAGCGGCGCCTTTTGCGGCTTCGCTGACGTCGGGGGATCCCAACACGTCCAGGACACTCAGGACTTTCTCGCGGAACGCGAGCGGGTCCATCTGACGGCTCTCCAGCGCGGCGCGGGCCGCTTCGGCCTGCCGCTCCAGATCCTCGATGCCAGCCTGCAGCCGCGCCTTCTTCCGGGCGTACTCCTCCAGTGTGTCGATGCCCGCCTCATAGGCCTCCTGCACCCTGCGGAGCTTGACGCGCTCCACCTGGATCAGGTGCGCGTAGTCCGGGCTGCCGGCGGGGAGCTCGACGGCCGAAGGGGCGAGCGGGAAGGCCAGCGTCTCGCAGCAGCCGCGGAGGTATGCCGTCACCAGCCGGTCCGCCTTCGCGACGGACAGCGCGTGGCTGACGCCGCATTTCCCGTGGCTGTACTTGTGGCACTGCAGATAGGGGCATGGGCCGCCGCTGTAGACCAGCGTGCTGCCGCAGCTGGAGCACCGGATCAGGCCCTTCAGCCGGAACTCCACCGGCTGGTCGCGGCGCCGCCATTTGACGCTTCCGGCCTCCTGATCCGCCAGCTTCGCCTGGACGGCGTCCCACAGCTCCTGCGGGACGATCGGCTCGTGCTGCCCGTCCGCCAGATAGGCGGCGGAGTTGGGTGTGCTGCTGCGCTCATACTTGCCTTTCCCGTCGTGACTGTAGCGGAGCTTGCCGATATAGGCTGGATTGTGCAGCATATACTCGATCCAGCGGTTGTCCGGCTCGTTGCCGAACTTGGTACGGACGCCCTCGGCGGCCAGCTGCCGGGCGAGGGTGAGCATCCCGACGCCGGCCAGATAGTCGCGGAAGACTCGCCTGACGATCTCCGCCTGCGCCGGGTCCGGGACGTAGCGCTTGCCCTCCACCCGATAGCCGAAGGGCGGGCTGCCCGTCGCCTCGCCGCGGGAGATCTTCTCCTCCATGCCGCGGCGGACCTCGCCGGAGAGGCGGATCGAGTAGAATTCGTCCATCCACTCCAGGATGCGCTCGATCAGCGAGCCGAAGGGCCCGTCGATCAGCGGCTCGGATATCGAGACGACCTCCACGCCGGAGCGGGCCAGCATGGACTTGTAGACGACGCTCTCCTCCTGGTTCCGGGCGAAGCGGCTGTATTTCCAGACCAGGATCGCATCGAAGGGGCGGTCTTTTTCTTTCGCCAGGGCGACCATGCGATTGAAGCCGGGGCGCTTCTTTGCGCTGCGACCGGAGATCCCGTCGTCCACGAAGACGAACTCGTCCGGGACGATCATGTCATGGTGCGCGGCGTAGTCCCGGATCAGCTTCAGCTGGCTGTCCAGGCTGTATTCGTCCTGTTTATCTGTGGACACACGGAGATATGCTGCAGCGGTGCGCATGGTGGGCCTCCTTTCGGCCGTGGTGGTGTGGTGATACACATAAAATGTGTAAAAAAGTCCTTGACAATACACAATAAATGTGTATAATAAGAATTGCCAGGAGGTGATGCGGTGAAGACAAAAGACCTGATCGAGCTGCTCGAGAGAAACGGTTTCGTCTTCAAGCGGCACGGCGGCAACCACGATGTGTACGTGAGAGGGAACGAACGCGAGAGCATCGTGAGGCACCGGGAGACAGACGAAGAGCTGGCCCGGGCGATCATCAAGCGGCGGGGGCTGAAATAAGCCCCCAAAGCCCGCATATCATAAAACAGGAGGAGGAAAATGATGAAAGCTGTGTATCCGATCGTGATGACACAGGGTGAAAAGTATGTCGTGGTCTATGTGCCGGACTTCGACATCAACACCCAGGGCGTGGACTATGCTGACGCGATGGAAATGGCGCGGGACGCGATCGGCGTCATCGGGATCGATATGGAGGACGACCACGAGGCGCTGCCGGCGCCGTCCGCTCTGGGCGAAGTGGCGGGAGCGCATCCGGACGCCATCGTGACGCTGGTGGACGTCGACTTCGCGGAGTATCGCCGGATGAACGACATGAAGACCGTCCGCCGCAACGTGTCGCTCCCGAACTGGCTGAACGCCAGGGCGGAGCGCGCCGGGCTGAACGTGTCCGCGATCCTGCAAAACGCGCTGAAGGCGGAGCTGCATCTGTGATGCTTCCGCGCCAGACTACCGCTCCGGAGCGATCCGGGGCGGTATTTTTGCTGTCGCTGTGGTCCGCAAGGCTCCACTTGACAGATGGACCGGATCGGTGTACAATCGATAAAAATAACAAATTCGTTATAAAGGAGTAAGGATGAACCAACAGAGATATGAGATAATACTGTATGAGAAAGAGAACGGGAGAAACCCTGTTGCGGAATTCCTGAAGGAACTGGCTAAGCACGGGAAAAATGATACCGAGCTATACCAGATCAAAACATACATCGATCGCTTGGCAATGCATGGAATGTCAATAAACATGACTTACCCGGAAACGATACGAAAGGAGTCGGATGAGGGCATCTGGGCATTGCGCCCGGGTGGAAATCGCATCTTTTTCTTCCACTATTCCGGGAATAGGATCGTCCTGTTGCATGCATACAAAAAGCAATCAAACAAAGCGCCAAAGGGTGAGATCAAAAAAGCAATCACTGAGATGAAGGACTATAAAAGGAGGAACAAAGATGGGGGAAAGCACCTTTAGTGATATCTGGGAAGGCCTGAAGAGCAGCGGCGAGAGAGAGCGAAGGGCGTTCGAAGCAGCCGAAGAGGTCGCCAACATCATCAACGGCATCAGCGAAGAGAGGATCCGAAGGGGCCTTACGCAAACTCAGCTGGCAGAGCTCTGCGGAATGAAGCAGGCGGCGATTGGCAGGTTCGAAGCGGTGCAAAGCATTCCGAGGCTGGACACAGTCGTTAAGATCGCCAATGCGCTCGATCTGCATATTTGTGTCCAGAGCCAGGCTGAGATGCGTGCTGCATCGTATATCTACACAAGAAAGAGCACCTTGGGTTATAGGCCTCGCAACGAGGTGTATAAATTCGGGAAATGCGTGGCCGTGACCATGCCCGCATGATCAGGAGGAAAGAATGAATAGTATCCCGTTTCAACTCATTTTCAATGAACTCAGCATCCGGAACAACCAGATGGAAGAAGGAGAGTTCACTGTTTCACCTCGGTTCTCCAGATATGTCTGGATAGACGAAGGAAACAGAGGCTTCTCCCGCTTGAGGATCGAAATCAAGAACACAGAGGAGCAGCCCTTTCCGTTTGACCTTACGGTCGATATTACGGGCGCGTTCTCGATGGATAGTGTTCCCAAGGAAGCATACGAGGAATTCCTTAACAACCACGCCATCAGGATCCTGCTGCCCTATGCGAGGACCATGGTAACGAATCTTACCACTGCCGCTATGGCCGCACCCATTGTGCTGCCCCTGATGGACCCCGTAGAACTGTTTGCGGACAAGAGCGGGTCCTGATGGAATAAGACCTGCAGCAGCAATACATTCCACCCCCGCCCTGGGATCTACCCCGGGCGGTTTTTTGCGCCCTAGTAAATCTTACGAGAAGAATTCTCCGTCATCGCACTTGTTTGCACCATAAAAGATATGCCCGTGCCTGAGATTCTTGAGGTAAAAGCATTGAAGAGCAAGATTTTTATCGTTATTCACACATTTTTTTGCGTCGCTGCATTCTTTATACTTGGAGCAACAGCCAAATTCAGTGGGAAGGGAGTCAAGGGTATCGCGAAGCATGTGACGAAATAGCGGGACCATTTTCTCAACATCCGAAGGTGACGCACACAGAAGCTTTATATATCCGGTCTCACTATTGCTTCCTGTCTTCTTTTTGGGCTTTGTTACAGCACAGTACTTAGACGCTTCTTCTTCGTACTTTGAGGGGATCTCGATATACTTCCGCCTGGCTCTAAAACAAATGCGGCAGAAAAGATCATTCCCGTTTTGGAAGCAAAGCGAGCTGAATTGAGACTTTTTCGTATTCCCTTCGGCATCTATGTATTCGGATGGTCTGTATAGAAGCAAAAAGTATTCCGTTCCCAAGCCGTCCGCAAGGAGATCTTCTTTGAGATGGCGTGAAATTGTTCTAGCGGCATCAAACTCGTCGGTATAGTAGCTTCCAAGAGGAGCAGCAGGAATTTTTAGCAAACGAATATCGGAGATCTCATCTTCAGAGCTAACATCAAAAAGACCAAACTGTTCCATTTTAATCCTCCACATCATCACGGCCAAGCAATTTCATAAAGTCAGTTTCATCAATCATTTGAACGTGCGCTTTCCCTGATGAATTCAAGGCGCGCGCGGCCTCTTCCTTCGTACTCATGCCGTTTCCTCCGATAAGGGCAATATCCTGAGTGCCTACTACGAGGTAATCAGTCTTCTTTGAGACGCTGCTCTTGACCATCGCACCGACGTTGACAGCAAGCTGCATCGCCTCTCTTCTGGATATCGACAGTTCACCTGTGAAAACGATAGTCTTTCCAAACAATGCGCCTGATGTATCGATCTCAGGGACCGTGGGCTGGAAGCTGGATGGCCTCAGTGACCGAAAATGTCTGGCGCCCGTGTCCTCCTGCGTCTCCTCCTCTGTCGAGACTGCCTGCTCCTGTGAGTCTGCAGGAAGACCAGATCCGGCAGCTTTTGCTGCCTGGACGGTCCTCAGAGCGGTATTGCATGCCTCGAACAGGGCGGCAGTCGTGTACACATCAGGAAGCGCTCTGTGTGAAACGACTTCAGGGAGATCGAGATAGGACTTCAGGTACTCGAGCTTGTAGTTCCCGGCAGATGGGAAAGCCTTTTTCGCAAGAGGGATGGTGTCTATCCACTTGTTCGGGAGCGTGAGGCCACAGGCAGAGGCCGCGCCCAGAAGAAAAGAACGGTCGAACGGGGCATTGTGTGCAACGATTGGCAAATCGCCCAGGAAACTCAACAATTCGGGAAGAACGCGGTCAACAGAGGGTGAGCCATGCACGTCGCTGTCTGTGATACCGGTGATCATATTTGCGAGCATGGGGATAGGGCATCCGGGATCGACAAGGCGCTCGAACCGATCCTGCTCGATCCCGTAATGGTACTTTACCGCAGCGATTTCGATGATCTGGTCCGACTTGCAGGAGAGACCTGTCGTTTCCAGGTCCAGAACGACATAACGCTCCGGGGCTGAAGACGAGGAAAAGCCGGTCTGCATCTCAGCTAAACAGTCCACATCGATGCAATGGAGCTCTTCTCCGACACGGATAACGACACTGTTCTTGAAAATCGTACCGACAAGGGCGCAAGGGGTGGGCAGTTCAACGTATCCGCCAGAATAGATCAAGGTCTTTGTGAAAGAAGACCCTGGCGAGACCAACTTGTGGTCGATCATGTATGCCAGCTTTTCTTGCTCGTTTGAGAATGGAATATGGTCAAATCTCGGAGGTATCATTCTTTTTCTCCTCTCTATTTGTCGATTCGATTAGCGCACCGTGCTGGTGAAGGCGACGGCCAGGCCGAGGATGCGGACGTGGGACATCTCCTCGCCCCAGAAGACGAGCGGGCGGAAGGTCGGGTTCTCCGCCGCCAGGATGATGTGGTCCGGGAAGAGCCGGACCCGCTTGAGCGTGGCGGCGTCGTCGATGAGTACCGCGGCGATCTGCCCGTCGTCCACAGTGTCCTGCTGCCGGATGTATACGATATCCCCGTCGAAGATCCTGGCGTTTATCATGCTGTCACCCTCGCAGCGGAGGGCGAAGTCCGCGCGGATGTGCTCCGGCAGGTCCACAGCGCCGTCCAGGTTCTCTTCGGCTAGGATCGGCTCGCCGCAGGCGATGGTGCCCAGGAGCGGGGCGCGACCCATACGCGGGAGCGGGATGATACCGGAAGGGATGGGAAGACTGTTGTCGGCAAGATAATCGACAGGAACTCCTAAGCGCTCGGCATAGCCGTATACGATATCGATCTTTGGGGAACGCTGGTTGGTCTCATATCTGCTGATCACTTGTTTTGATGTGCCAAGGACACGGGCAAGTTCCTCTTGAGTCATATGTCGTTCAATGCGTATAGCTTTGAGCTTTTCACCAAATCTTGCCATTTGATCATCTCCTTTGAAAGAAGTATACACTAGTTTGTCACCAAAAGCAAGACAAATAAAGAAATAAAGAAAAAAGTCGCCCAAGTGTTGACAAGCGAAGAGAATGGGTGTATTGTAAAGTCACCGAACGGGCAACAGCCCAAGAAAGGGGGAAAAGAAGATGAATGAAACGCTCGAGCTAAAAAATCTAATCCGTCGCAAGTTCGGAAAAGAAACGAGGCTCGCGACTACGCTCGGATGGCCTAGACAGCGCTTGAACAAGATTACTACCGGCAAAAAAACGCCGAACATCGAGGAACTGAACGCTCTTGCCATTGCGCTTGAGGAACCTGTCGATAGGATGCTTTTTCTTTTTTTGACGAAGAGGTCACCAAACGAGCAACAACACCCGCCGGAGAGGAGGTGAGATCGTTGGGATAGCGATCTTAGTCACGGTGATCTTAGCCGGACTGTTTTTTGGAACGCAGGTCGCTATGTGCGCGAGCATGCTTCTCCCGCAGTCGCTGGAAGACACCATTTGGCCGTTTGCCTTCTTTATCATGACGACCCTTGCCGTTAGTGCTGCTATCGTCCTGGCCCTGCGTTTCATGTGGATCTGAGCGGGGAGGAGGAAAATATGATCCATGTTCTAAAGACCCTGCCAGAGTACTTCCAGGCAGTACTTGACGGCACCAAGCCCTTCGAGCTGCGTAGGGCAGACCGCCCGGTCCAGGTCGGAGATCTCCTGCGGTTGCAGGAGTACGACGGCACCAACTGGACCGGACGGGAGATGACAGTGGGGGTGTCCTATATCCTGCCGGGTGGCCGCTATGGGCTCAGCGAGGAGTACTGCATCCTCGGCATCACCAACTGCTGCAGCCGCTTCCCGATTCCGGGCGATACGGTCTACGCCGTCCGGGAGTATCTGCACAGGGCAGGAGAAACGGGGATCGAGCCCGTCAGGGTCACCGGGGTGGGCATCAAGGGCTTCATGATCCCGGCCGTCCAAGACGATCCCGACGACATGAGCGATCTGACACACCCGCAGACTAGCGCAGTCCCGGTCCAATAGACCGGACGCCCAGAGAGGAGGACCCAACATGACGAAGCACTATCGCGACTTCTGTGGCGCGACCGCCAGCATCACGACGCGCCGGGACGGGACGGCGACGCTGCGGGTGGCCGCCGGCGGCAAGAAGCACACGAGCTCGCACGCGAACGAGCGGGCGGCCTACGCGGCCTGGCGCCGCTGGTGCCGCTAGGGAGGAGGTGACCATGACAGTAAAACGGATCGTTCTAGCCTTGAAACGCGCAGCGCAGAAAGACCCGGTGACTTTCTGGTGCAGTGTCTACTCGATCATCATAGGAAATGCAGCCATATTTCTACACCTATTGCTATCGTCAAGGAGGTGAGAACGATGTCACCGACCCAGAAGGAAGCGGAAGAACTCCTCGAATATGCCTGCGTGGCCGCATATATACTCGAGGACGAGCGTGACGAAAGCGCCAGAAACAGCGCTGAACGCAGCTACCGCATAGTCGTGGCGAAATTTCTTTTTCAGATCTTGAGCTGCCTTGGCGTCCTGCGCACTTTGGCGTTTAGCTTCCTTGGTCTCCTGCTCGGCGCGCTCCTGACGATCGCGCTCATAGGCTGAGATCGCATCGCGGCCTGTAATGCTCAAGCGCCAGCCGGTCGGATAGAGCTGGAATGCCCCATATTCTTCAGAGCAGGCGTATTCAGTGGCCTCGATATATCCGAGATCCGTCAGGTGCTGCTGCCGCTCGTCGAGCGGGCCTGTGAGCGGCTCGGCCCGCGAGATGGTTTTCAACGCAAGGTAGTCTTCCAAAGAGATCATATCATCAGCTCCTTTCGCGCCCAGCATAGCACAAGGGACGAGGAAGGACAAGCGAGGAGGTGACACCATGACCAAGCATTACCGCGACTACGTCGTGACCGCGAGCATCACCACGCACCGGGACGGGACGGCGACGCTGCGGGTGGCGACACCGACCAGGCGCTACAAGAGCGACCACGCCAGCGAGCGGGCGGCCTATGCGGCCTGGCGCCGCTGGTGCCGCTGAGAGGAGGCGAGACGTGAAGCTATTGTTTGCCGTTCTCGGTGCGCTGGTCGGCTGGTTTGCTGGTGAAAGTGGAGCCTTGACATGTAGAGCTGTTCCAGCATAGGGACAGGCCCTGTCGAAATACAAAGAAGGGAGGTGAGAGAAGTGGCCGAAAAAGAAAGCCTCTCCCAGTTTGAAAAACTGAAAGAGGCTGTGAACGGATCCTTCCCGGAAGGGACGTACCTGGTGATCGAAAATGGCAGCATCGTGTGCCGACGAGTCAAAACAGCTCGGGGAAGGACAGGGTATCGAAAGAAGAATCTCGCTCCTTCTGGAATATGGGATAAAGCCGAAGCAGTTGGAACGAGAAGGGACGAATGGAAGAGGCTATCGTTTCCGGAACTTCGAAGGGAAGCTGCCCGGAGAGAAAATCATGGGCCATAACGACGGCCTTCCCGCAAAGCTGGGACTCGAAGGGGTTCAGATCCTGCTCGTTCAAGAGCTTGGATCTGACGGAGGAAACGATAAGGGCCGTGCCCTCAGAGGGATCTTCTAGCGGGATAAGAAGAAGCGCGGCGCGCATGGCCGAGAAATCTGCGGGGCCGAGCTTGAATTTTGAAACCGTTGACATGAGATCACCCCCTTTCTTCGACAGCATAGCACAGCGAGCGGGGAGGGGCAAGAGAAAAAGCAGAGAGCGAGAGCCACAAGACATAGGGACAGGCGGTCCCGAAATATGCAGAAGGGAGGTGATGCGTGTGGCGGCACGGGAGCCGAGGAAGAAGCGGGAAGAGATCCGCGTGGTGGGATACCTGATCCTGGAGGACGGCAGGACCGTGCCGATGGACGAGATCACACCGGAGGAGCGGGAACGCTGGATCGCGGCCTGCCAGAAGCGGCTGAGCCAGCGCATGAGCGACTACTACACACAGCACCCGGAAGAGTACGCAAGGCTCTGCGGGGAATGAACAGGAGGCAAACACATGAGCAGATGCAGGAGCTGCGTCTTCCGCGACCGCATGGTCGGCTGCGAGGGAGCGACTTGCGCGTACATGCTCCACACCGGGCAAAGCCGGCTAAAGGAGGTCTACGCGCGCCTGGGCGTCACCAGCGTGACCGAAGAGGTCCGGGAGGCGATGCGACCCAAGAACTGTACCCATTACATCAAAGGACCGCGAAGGGATCTCCGACGAAAGCAGATCCGTCTGGACGGCTCACAGGCGAGGAGCGTACGCCCGTCGGCGACGGCAGAGAAAGAGCCGGTCCTGCGAGCGCTGTACAAGGCGGGCCTGTCAGACGTCAAGATCAGCCGTCTCGCGGGCATCAGTAAGACGGCGGTGCTCCTGTGGCGGCGCAGGACCGGCAGGGCTCCGAACAAACAAGACACGCCAAAGGGACGCCCCAAACGCCTCGACCGGGAGCGGGCCAGGGAACTATACGAACAGGGACGCACGGACCGGGAAATCGGGGAGCTGCTGGGCGTCAATGAGAACACCGTCTGGGACTGGCGGAAGAAGGAAGGCCTGCAGAGCAACGGGGCCAAGAAGAGCGAGGCCAGAAGAGTCGCCATGAAAGAGCTCTATGAGCAGGGAATGTCGGACTATGCGATCGCCGCGGCGCTGGGGGTCCGCCGAAACGCTGTGATCTGCTGGCGGAAAAGGACAGGCCTGCCCACGCGATACCGGAGCGGCCAGGGGGCCGGAGAAGGGGAACGGGATGGCGCTGTGTGACGGATGCCGGCAGCTGCGCATCGAACGGCCCGCGAACATGTACGACAACTGGCGGGCACACTGCACGGACCCGGACAAGCCTGCGCGGCTCGGCAAGGACCGCGTGGTCGATACCGCGCCGGCGAGCTGGGAGCGGGGCCCCGTCCGTATCCAAAGGCCCGTCTGGTGCAGAAAGGAGAGCACATGACAGACGAGCGGAAGCTGGAAGCCGGTCTTGGACTGGTGGAGGAGCTGCTGGAGAGTGCGGCGACCTATGAGGATGCGTTCCGTCATCACGCGCTGGCCGTCCAGCAGCAGCAGAGAGCCATCGGCGTACTGATGGCCCTGCACATGATGGAGCTGATCGACGACGCGGGATACGACGCGATGCGGGACGCCGCGGAGACGATGTTCGCAAAAAAACCGTCACGGCGCTGGCACACCGTGACGGAAGAGGGGAGACCGGCGAGAGCCGGAAGGAAAACATCCCCATATGCTCAGTATAGCACATGGGGGCCGAGAAAACAAGGAGGAGAAATGTTCGTTGTCATCTGTATCCTTATGGCGATGCTGGCTGTCGCGCTGGGCGTGATCGTCTGGCTGGAGAGCTGCCTTGAGGACAAAGAAGAGGCCCGCAAGCGCGCGATCCGCGAGGGAGGCGACTGGGCCTGGACAAAAGAGAAGGACCTGCAGGTGATCAGCGCCATGGAATTGACCTGCTCCATCTGCCGCGAGCCGTTCCGCTGCGGCAGCCAGGACGAGCTGGATCAGGCTTGCGACATGTGTCCGATGCAGGACATGCTGTGGGCACTGGCGAGCGGGAAAGGGGAGCAGCCATGAGCGTGAAGATGCAGCAGGACGCGATCGAGAAGCTGCAGCGTGAGGACAAGGCGGCCAAGCACGACCGCTGCGCCGGCGTCATGCACGAGGCCGTGCGCGAGGCACTGGAGGAGTTCTGCCGGCAGGATGAGGAGTTCGCCCAGGCGATCGTACAGGGGAAGAGCTTCGGCGAGTGCATGAAGACCGTCGCCGCCGGTTGCGGCTCCGGGCTGAGCGACCTGGAGGCGTATCGGCGAGCGGTGCGCTTCTACTTTCCGGGCGCAGATATCCGCATGTCGATGACAGTCGACCTGATCGGCGAGGCAGGGAAGGACCAGCCGCAGAAAAAGCAGGACACGAGCGGGATCGTCCTGGACTTCACGCAGTTCCTGTGAGGTGACGGCATGGGAAGTCCGAGAAGACCGAAATGTAACATACCGGCCGGAGAACTGGAGTCGGCACTTGCTGCCTTCGGCCGGAGCGGGCTGGACCTGGAAGAAGAAAGAGAGGTCCGGAAGCTCTTCCCGCAACACCTGTTCTTCCACAACGAGTACGGGGACGACAGCGGATACGATGACAGCAGCACGCCACACCGGATCTGCCATTGCACCGCCTGCGGAGAGAGCTTCGAGGCGGTGCGGGCCAACTGGCCGCGAGGGAAGATGCACCACGAGCCGGTCAACTGCCCGATATGCGGCGAGCGGGTGGAGGCGCTGGCGACCTACAAGTACAGCTACGAGATGAAGAGCCTGGAGCGATGGGTCAAGACCGCCATCCTCCGAACGCGGCCGGACGGCGCGCTGCTGATCGAGGCGGGCGAGGCGAGACGGAGCTTCAACTGGGACGACCTGGACGGGGAATTGAGCTGGCGACCGCAGAAGCGATACTTCCTCCACCGGGGCAAAGTGCAGATGTGGGAATGGCGGGAGGAAGGCTGGTCCTGTGACCTGTCGGATCAGTCGCCGCGATGGATCCCCACCAAGACGGTGCATGAGCCATTTCCGCCAGCCTGCATGGGCTATGCCAACTATTTCGGAGAATACGCGCTGATCGGTATCCGGAGGCTCTCACAGAGCCAGGTCTTCCGATACAGCCAGATCGAGGACTTCTACCGCTACCAGTTCGCCGCGGAGCTCAGCGAGAACGTACCGTGCCGATATACGATCCAGTACCTGGCGCAGTACGCGCTGCACCCGCAGATCGAGATGGCCGTGAAGTTCGGCCTGTGCGAGGCGGTGGAGACGCTGATCATGGACGGGAAGAAGAACGCCCGGTATCTGGACTGGGACGCGACGTCGCCAACGGGCTTCCTGCGGATGGACAAGCGGGACGCCAGGCTCTTCCTCAAGACCGGGGGATCGCTCTACGAGCTGATGCTGTGGAAGGACACCTGCCGGGAGATGAGCCTCAAGGAGTTCTGGGACATGGCATCGGTCGTCGGGAGAAAGAACTTGCCGGCGCTGCGCGACGCGGCACAGCTCGCCGGCGTGGGCATCCGACGGGCCGCCGGGTATATGAAGAGCACATCCGCCAGGTACGACGAGCCTGATACGACCGGACTGCTCCAGGCCTGGAAGGACTATCTGCACATGGCCGGAAAGCTGGGCTATGACCTGCGGGAGGAGACCGTGGCCATGCCAAAGGACCTCCTGGAGCGGCACGACGCTGCGGCAGACAGCATCCGGCTGAACGAGAGCGCTATGGAGATGGCGCGCTACAAGGCCCGCCGCCATAAGCTGGAAAAGCGCTACGCCTTCACCCTGGACGGGCTGAGCGTCCTGGTGCCCGTCAGCAGCGCGGAGATCGTCCAGGAGGGAAAGACGCTGCATCACTGCGTGGGCGGCTATGCAGCGAGACATATCGAGGGGAGGACCACCATCCTCTTCCTGCGCAAGCAGCGGACGCCGGGGCGGTCCTTCCTGACGATCGAGCTCTGCGAGGAGCGGGGCCAGATCCAGATCCGACAGATCCACGGATACCGCAACGAGAACACCACGCCGCGCCCGGTATCACCAAGCGTAAGATACGCAGGCTTCCTGGACGCCTGGCTGAACTGGGTGAACGCCGGGAGCCAGCGGGACAGGAACGGCAAGCCGGTCCTGGAGCCGGCAAACTATGAGGAGGTCAAGAGCGCATGAACGAAGAACTGATCAGTGCGACGATCCCGGGCGGAGGCGGGCCAAGGCCAACTATCGACCAGGGAGCCATACCAGAAAAGAGGACGCTTGAAGATATCGCAGGAGAGATCCGGACCTTCACGGCCTCGATGCTCAACAACGTGATCGAGATCGGCCGGCGCATGTGCGAGGCCAAGATGCTGGTGCCTTACGGCCAGTGGGGGACCTGGATCCGGGAAAACACCGGGTACAGCGTCAGCACAGCGGACAACTTTATGCGCCTGTTCCAGGAATACGGCGCGGCGCAGGGGAGCCTTTTCGGCGCTGAGGTAGATTCCCAAACGTTTGGGAAACTCAGTTATACCAAGGCTTTGGCGCTCCTGGCGGTACCACGCGAAGAGCGGGAGAGCTTTGCCGAGAAGGTCGGCGCGGAGCATCTGAGCACCCGGGAGCTGCAGGAGGCCATCCGGGAGCGGGACGAGGCGCTGAAACGCGAAAAGGCTGCTCGTGAGGAGCTGCTGCAGGCGGACGAGGGCCACGCGCTTGCCCTTTCGGAGCTACGGGAGGAGCTGGATGCGGCCCGCAGGGAGGCCGCTCAGGGGAAGGACGCCCGGGAGCAGCAGAAAAAGGCAGAGGAGGAGAAGAACGCACTGGAACGGAAGCTGAGCGAGGCGCAGGACAGCATCCGGGAGCTGGAGAGCCGTCCGGTGCAGGTAGCCGTGGAGCGGGACGAAGCCGCTATCCAGGACGCGGCGCGGGAGGCCAGGATCAAGGCCGAGGCCGTCGCCGCCGAGCAGCTGAGAGCCCTGCAGAAGAAGCTGGACGCCGCTGAGAAGAAGGCCGAAAAGGCGGAAAAAGCAGCGGAGAAGGCGAAAGCCGACGCGGAAAAGGCGGGGCAGAGCGACAAGACGGAGCTGGCAAAAGCTGCCCAAGAGGCAGCACAGGCCCGCCGGGAGGCAGAGACGGCCAGGAGCGTGGCGGAGGAACTGCGGCGCCAGCTAAAACTGGCGGACCCATCCGCCACTGTGTTCAAAGCCTATTTCGACCAGCTCCAGAAGCTCTGGGCCGGGATGATGGATGTGATCGGGGACGCCGAGCCGGAAATGGCTGCGAAGCTCAAGACGGCCGCTCGGGCGCTGCTGGCCAGGCTGGGGGATTACCTATGATCCGGGATCTGAAACGGCTCTGCACGCCCTGCGCCGGCGCGCTGCAGGACGCGGGTATCGGCTGCGAGCGCCTGGAAAAAGCGGACGGCAGCACCGGGGAGTGCTCCGGCTGCGGGAAGCGGCGCCTGTGCTTCACCTGGGAGATCGCCTATCAAGAAAAAACGGAAGGACGCGCCGACGCGCGACGATAGAGAAAGGAGACCGTCATGCAGATCAAGATCGTCAAGGTATATCTGAGCGGGTCCAAGCGGATCCGGGAGCTCTACGAGGAGAACGAGCGCAAGGAGGCAAGGCTCCGGGAGATGCGCACGGCTGTGCGCGCCCAGGACCGGCAGATGAAGGGCTACGGCAGGGACTTCGAACTGATCCTCCGCCGGATCGAGGAACTGAAGGCGCAGCGCGACGCCGTTACCGAAGACAGGGACAGCTGGATCAAGAAGTGCAAGGCCAGCGAGGAGGCGCGAAAGAGCCTGGCCGAGAAGCTGGAGCGGGCGCTGCAGCGCTTGGAGCAGACGGGAGGCGCGGAGGCATGACCTGCATCGAACGCTTCCAACAGGACCATCCGTTCGCGGAGCCGGAGCTCTACATCCTGCGGACATGCCCTGTCGATCACGGCTATACGCCGGCTGTGCCGCCGCCCTGCCTGCGCTCGCCAAACGGTGGGATCGAAAACTGCAAGGCCTGCTGGAACAGCGAGCTGAAGCGGGAGACCGTGGAGCCGGAAGACTATCTGCCAAGGAGGTGACGAAATGATCTTCAAAAACCTTGTGATGCTGTGTCGAGCGCATAAGAGGATCCTGCTGTACGGAGGCCCGGATGGGACACAGTGGATCGGCGAAGGAAACGCCATCTATCCGCTCCACGGGATGCCGCCGATGGACCGGACAGCGCTGCCCGTCGTCTTCGATGTGCAGCAGAAAGACCTGGGCAAGTATACGATCAAGCACGAGGACGCACTGCCCTCCATCTTCGACTATCATGACACGGCGCCTGAGATGCAGCTGCAGCCGGAGCCGATCAGCCTGGTGCTCTCCGGCGCGCTCCTGAGGCCGCTGCGGACCAGCCGCGGCCTCATGTTCTACGACCCGGACTACCTGAGACCGCTGCGGGACCTGCAGGACACGCTGGAGATCTATGAGCGGGCTACGGCGCAGGGGCAGGTCTATTTCGCGGTGAAGAGCGGGCTCCTGCTGCAGGCGCTGATCCTGCCGCTGCGCGTGGACAAGGTCCGGCTGCTGACCTTGCTGCAGGCGATGGAAGGAGCGCTGCTGGAGGCAGTGGAGAGCGAACGGGACGAGGAGGATGAGGGATAAGCGCAGCGCCTCGTTCGATCGACGCTCCGTGGGCGGTCTACCATGACCGCCCACGGGAGGCGCTTTGAGGTATGACACCGCATGGCGGCGTCGGATCTGAGAGCACCTTTGCAAAAGAGGGACCTTCCAAAAACCACCCCCAACACCTTCTATATATAGAACGCGCGCGTGCGCGTTCTTATCGGGACTTTTTATCCGCTAACATCAAGACCGCAGAGGAGAGGGAAGGATGCGAAAGCTCATGGAGTACAAGATCATCTCCGGCAAGGTCGTCGAGACGAGGCGCTCTTGGATGCCGGTCCGGCAGGCGGGAGAGCCGAAGCCGACGAGAGGGACCCGCAAGGCGGGAAATTCCTCCGAGAAGAAGATCCGCGCCAACGAGACAGAGAGCGCCCGAGAGCTCGCCCGTGCCATCAACTGCACCGTGCAGGCCGGCGACATCTTTTGCGCACTCAAATATGACGACGGACATCTGCCGGAGAGCTATGAGGAGGCAGCTGCCGATATGAGACGTTTCCTCCGCGTCCTGCGGAGGGAGTTCCGAAAGGTCTTCGGACGGCTCCCGTGGCTCTTCTGGGTGACAGCCAACTGGAGCCCCAAGCGTCAGGCACCTGCGCGGCTCCATCAGCACCTGGTGGCAGAGCGGGACGCCATCGCCCTGGTCGAGAGACTGTGGCAGGGAGGAGGGCTCAACATCGAACTGCTGGACGGTCGGGCAGATCACTCCGACCTGGCTGCCTATATGGTGGCCAACGTCCACGGGCAGCCTGCCAAGAAAAAGTGGCATGCGAGCCGAAACGTCCGACGGCCCGTCTACACGGAGCCGGTGGAAGTTGACGACCCCGAGGATGTGCAGCCAGAACGCGGCGCCGTGATACGCGAACATCAGGTGACACTGGATGAGGACGGCAGGGTCGTGGGGAGCTACCTGCGCGTCGTGCTGCCAGAGCCCGTGAAGGTGCGTGGCGGCCAGGTCGTGATACCGGGAAGGAGGAGAAGGCGATGAGCAAGCCAAGAGAGCCCTGGTGGGGCTATGTCAAAAACGTGATCCGGGACTATCCGGCAGCCAAGCGCGATCTGGAGGAACTGCGCCGGGGGAGGATCACACCCAACTACAATGCCACGGGGGGCGGGAGCGGGCCGTCGCGGACAACGGAGGCGGTCGCCACGCGGGAGCTGCCGCCCAGACGTCAGCAAAGGATGGAGGCGGTGGAGCGGGCCATCGGACGCACGATGCGACGAAGCTCCGGCGCGCTCCGTCTGCGGATCGTCGAGCTGGTCTTCTTCAAAGGGAGCCACACGCTCCGCGGCGCGGGCATGGCCTGTCATGTGAGCTATGCTACGGCCAAGATCTGGCAGCAGGACTTCATCTACGCAGTGGCCGACGAGCTGGGTCTGCGATGAAAGATTAGCCACAAGAGCCAAAAGCATGCGCTATGATGGCAGCATGAAAGGATAGGCACAGGCCGCAGCGAGGCGGTCTGTGCCGCTCTGCTCCCATGAAAGACTTGAGAACGCTGTGCGCTCGCTGCAGGGGAGAGTACCTGGAGGCGGGATATCTCCTGCGTCTGGTACCGGGCACCTACAGGGAGCCTTGCGACAAGTGCAGACGAGCGGGCTGGACATACGAACTGATGGAGGCACGACGTGCTGAAGGCGTGCAAGTACTGCGGTCGAATACACGGGAAGGACGTTGACTGCGGGAAGCGGCCGGTCCGGACCCGGTATATCCGCAGCGAGTCCGAGGCAGGGCGCTATTCCTGGGATTTCGCGAAGAGATCGAAAGAGATCAAAGAGCGCCAAGCCTATCTATGCCCCATATGCGTGGAGGCGGGCGATCTGAGACCCAAGCCGATCGAGACCCACCATATCAAGAAACTCCGTACCCATCCGGAACTTTTGCTTGAAGACGAGAATTTGATCGCGCTGTGCGAGGAGCATCATCGAGCGGCAGATGCGGGGAAGATAGCGGAAGAACGTCTGCGCGATATCGCGAAAAAACGAGATCAAAACCACCCCGCCCGGTGGTGAAGGCCGCCCGTTTTCTGGCTGCGCCTAACCACAGGCCCCTCCCTTGTGAACAGAACGTTCCCAAAATAAAGTTTGCTCGAAAAGAAACATCCGCAGGGAGTGTCGGGCGGGAGCCGAGGCGAGACTATTCCCCTATAGGGGAATAGGGACGATGAGGAGAACTGGATGGCTAGGCCAAGCAAAGCGACTGAAGTTCTGGAAAACGAAAAGAGATCGCACAGGACGAAGGCCGAGATCGAACAGAGAAAGGCGGCGGAAGCTGCCGTTTTGACGGGCATCCGTTTGCGCGAGAGCAGAGAGGTCCGAGAGGACCCAGTGGCCCACGAGGAGTTCCTGCGGGTAAGGCGGATCCTGACGGCGGCCGGTAAGTTCGACGCGCTCTACGAGGCGGTCATCAACGACTACTGCATGTACAAGTCCGACATCGCACGATATACGGCGCTGCGGGCGCAGGTGCTGGAACAGGAGGACCTCAGCCCGTCGGACCGGGTCGCACTGAGCTTGGACTGCGACCGCATGATCGAGAAGTTCAAGCGCAAGCGATTCGATATCGAGAAAGAGAACGGAATGACCATCGCGGCGTCTGCCCGGAGCATCCCAAAGAAGGTCACGCAGGACCGAGACCCGCTGCTGGAGATCCTGGGAGATGGCTAAACGAGCGGAAGGAGACAGCCGGCCAGCACAGACCAGCGTCCAGGCTCGCGCAGCTGCGTCCAACAGCGGACAGTATCTGGACGAAAACGACGTCCTTGCCGGCAAGGCGGTCGCCTATGCCAGGTGGTGCATCCAAAAGGGGAACCGAAAGGCACCGCGCTACGTGAAACTGCAGGCGCGGCAATGGCTGGACATCGTGGAAGGGCGAGATGCCGAGGCGCGGATCGATGAGGCGCGCTACCGAAAGCTCTGCAAGCTGCTGCGGGTGATGAAGCACCCGGACCTGGGCTGCTCGCTCTACGACGGACTGGAGGACTATGCCTGGCTGCTGATCACGGCGGTCTTCTGCACGGTGGACCAGGGCGGGGCGCGTTACTACGAGACGGCTCTGCTGGAGATCGCCCGCAAGAACTTCAAGACCTTCAACAGCGCCGTGATCTTCATCCTGCTGATGCTGACCGAGCCGCGCTTCTCGCGCTTCTTCTCGGTGGCGCCGGACCTGAAACTGTCCAGCGAGCTGAAGCTGGCGATCCGGAAGATCATCAAGTCCTCGCCGCTGCTGAACAACGCCAGGATCTTCAAGCTGATGCGCTCCGAGGTGCGCTGCGTGGCCACCGACAGCGACTATACACCGCTGGCTTACAGCGAGGACAAGATGGACGGCAAGCTCGCCAACGCCTTCCTGGCCGACGAGGCGGGGGCCATGGACAGCTATCCGATCGAGGCGATGCGCTCCAGCCAGATCACGCTGGACAGCAAGCTCGGCATCATCATCTCCACGCAGTACCCAAACGACAACAACGCCATGATCGACGAGATCGACGCCTCCAAGAAGGTCCTGGACGGACTGCTGGAGGACAGGCGCCGCTTCTCGCTGCTGTATGAGCCGGATGACGAGCTGCTGCAGAACGACGCCTGGATGACAGACGACCTGGTGATCTGGCAGGCCAATCCCGTCGCCGTGAAGAACGACAAGATCTTTAAGGCGATCCGAAAGCTGCGGGCCGCAGCGGTCCTCTACCCGAACAAGCGGGAGAACTTCCTGTGCAAGCACCTGAACATCAAGTTCAAAGGCCTGGGCGTAGAGGGCTATGTGGACATCAGCGCCGTAAGGGCCTGCGTCATCGAGCCAGATCCGAAATGGTGGCGGGGACGCCGCGTATGGCTGGGCTTGGACCTGAGCCAGTCGGACGACAACACGGCGGTCGCGATGGCCACTGTGGAGGACGACGTGCTCTATGCGCGGGTCTGGGGCTTCATCCCGACGGACGCGGAGGAGCAGAAGAGCAAGAAAGAGAGCATAGACTACGCGCGCCTCATCCGGGAAGGCGTGTGCTACGCCTGCGGGGACAGCATCATCGACTATTCCGAGGTGGAGCGCTGGATCCTGGAGCTGCCGGAGCGCTACGGCGTGGAGATCGTCCAATGCGGCTACGACCGATGGAACGCGATCAGCACCGTGCAGAAGCTGGAAGCCGCCGGGATCGAGTGCGTCGAGATCCGACAGCACAGCAGCATCCTCCACAGCCCGACCAAGCTCCTGCGGGAGAAGATCCTGAGCAGGGCCTTCCGCTACGGGCGCAACGGGCTGCTGGAGAACAACTTCGAGAACGCCAGGTGCACCGAGGACACCAACCGGAACAAGTATGTCAACAAGAAGAAGTCCGCCGGCAAGGTGGACATGGTGGTGGCGCTGATCAACGCTGTGTATCTGGTGCAGCAGGAGCAGCTTTTCGGCATGGACTTCGTGGTGCAGAAATGAGGAGAGGATAGACATGGGACTTTTTGACAGGCTCCAGCGGGCGCTGGGGATCGAGATCCGGGCGCTCGGCGCGGAGGACGGCTTCGTGGAGATCGACGACCCGCTGCTGGAGGCCATGGCCGGGAGCACGACCGTCACGCGGCAGACCGCGCTGCAGGTGCCGACCATCGCCGGAGGCATCGACCTGATCGCCAACGTCATCGCATCCACGCCGATCCGGCTCTACCGGGAGAAGGACGGCAAGACCGAGCCCGTGGAGGGCGACAGGCGCGTGTTCCTGCTAAACGACGAGCCGGAGGAGAACATGGACGCCGACCAGTGGTGGCACGCCATCGTGCGGGACTACTTCCTGGGCAAGGGCGGCTATGCCTACATCGAGAAGAGCCGGGGGAGCATCACGGCGCTGCACTACGTGAAGTGCGAGGACGTGAGCATCCTGCGGCGGGAGGACCCGATCCGCAAGGACTTCGAGATCCAGGTGGGCGGCAGGACCTATCAGCCCTATGAGTTCCTGCGCATCCTGCGGAACAGCCGGGACGGGGCAGCCGGGACGCCCATCACGGAGGAGAGCTCGCAGCTCATCGCCGTGGCTTGGCAGATGATGCGGATGGAGCACGCCATGGCAAAGCGGGGCGGCAACAAAAAGGGCTTCCTGAAGTCTGCAAAGCCTCTCACCAAGGCGTCCATGGACGCGCTGAAGGAGGCCTGGCGCTCGCTCTACTCCACGGGCGAGAACAACGCCATGGTCCTGAACAACGGCGTGGACTTCGCAGAGGTGGCGGAGACCTCGGCGGAGATGCAGATGAACGAGAACAAGCGCACCAACGCGCAGGAGTTCGCCAAGCTCTTCCACATCTCGCCGGAGACGGCCAGCGGCAAGACCCAGGACCTGGAGGGACTGGCAAAGCTGGCGGCGATCCCGCTGATGACCACGATCCAGTGCGCGCTGAACCGGGACCTGCTGCGGCAGAAGGAGAAAGGCACATACTACTGGGCCTTCGACACCAAGGAGCTGCTCAAGGGCAGCCTGAAGGAGCGGATGGACGCCTACGCCACCGCTGTCGGGGCGAACATCATGCAGATCGACGAGGTGCGCTACGCAGAGGACCTGGAGCCGCTGGGTCTGAGCTGGATCAAGATCGGCCTGCAGGACGTGCTCTACGACCCGAAGACCAAGGTGGTCTACACGCCGAACACGAACCAGTGGGCGCAGATGACCGAAGCGCGGCTGACCGGGCCGGACGAAAGCGGCATGGTGTCGGCTGCAGACGACAGCAACGGTGAGAAGACGGATCCGCCCTTGCAGGAACGAGCGGAAACGGAGGAACGCGGAAACCCGTATCACGACCCGTCGAACGGACAGTTCACCAGCGGCGGCGGAACGGGCGGAAATTCGGGCTTGACACAGGGCGATTCCGGTGGTACACTCCAATCTTCCACGCGGCCGACCTGGACAAAGGAAGAGCAAAAGAAGCCATTCGACTACTACGAGATGCAACCGGACAAGGCCGGATATCCGAGACATTTGAAGCCGAGCGGCTTTTCCAGCGTGGATACGCTGGCGGAACACTCGGGCAAGCACGGCAAGGGCGTCGGCGCGACCGACGACGCGGATTATCTGGCAAAAGCACAAACTTTTTTCCAGTCGCCGAGAGGGCAAAATGGAGACGCATTCGTACGGCGAAATGGAGAAGCCTGCCGGTATGACTACGGGACGCACGAGTTCATGGCCGTAACGAGCCGCGGGATCATCAAGACTTATTCAAATCTCGCAGATGGAAAATCCGCAAGTTATGCAGACTCTTATTGGGAGGGGGAAAAGAAACGTGGCTGATCAAAAGAAATATCCTTGCCCCGTGTGTGGTTCTCGTTCACTATCTGAGCCGACCGGGAGCTTCGATATCTGCCCGATCTGTGGCTGGGAAGATGATTATGCGGGGCAGAGTGACCCAGATGGACTTACCATCAATGGCATTACTCTTAACACTGCTCGCAAAGCGTGGGCGAACGGCGAGACGCTTTTCCCGCGCTATCCCAACCCCAACGCGAAGAAAGACTGAGACCACGCCAACCAAATACGAAAGCACGATGCGAAGATGCACCGTGCTTTTTCGTTGCCCAAAAGCGGGAGAGACAGACCGCCGCACCGGTCCGTGCCGGCACGCGGCGACGAGGGAAGGAGACATGATATGGATATCGAGATCCGGGCCGATGGGGCCCATATCTCCGGGTATGTGAACGCAACGGAGAAGAAGAGCAGGCCGGTGATCACGCCAAGGGGAAAGGTGATCGAAACGATCGAGCCGCGGGCCTTCGAGCGGGCCATCTCGCGGGCCGGCTGCATCAGCGTGATGGTGGACCACGACAAAGCGCACATCTACGCCAACACCGAGGACGGCAGCTGCACGCTCTACGAGGACGCGATCGGCCTGCATGCCGACGTGCTGATCCGGGACCCCGAGCTGATCGAGCTGGCCCGGAAGGGCAAGATCCGGGGCTGGAGCTTCGGCATGACCAACGTGGTGGACGAGATGGAGCCGCGGGCCGAGGGCGAGCTGCCGGTGCGCCACGTGAAGGACCTGGACCTGGACCACATCAGCCTGGTGGTCCGCCGGACCCCGGTCTACTCGGCGACCTCCGTGGAGCTGCGGGCGGAGGAGGAGATCGAGCTGGAGATCCGCAGCAACGACGAAAAGGTACAGATCACGGAGAACGGGCCGGGAAAGCCCGCGTCTCCGTTTTTTGATCTGGAAGCGTACCGGCGCAGGGCCGATGCGCTGAGAAAGAAGTCCAAGAAAGACTGATAAGGAGGAACAAACATGACTATCAAAGCACTGTCCGAGCAGAGAGAGGACCTGCAGGAGCAGCTGGACGTCCTGGTGGCCACCGCCGAGACCGAGCAGCGCGCCATGTCCGAGGAGGAGCGGGCGGAGTTCGACCGCCTGGAGAGCGAGATCCGAGCCGCCGACGAGACGCTGGAGCGCCTGGAGCGCGCCCGCAGGGCCAGCCGTCCCGCCGCGTCCCAGGAGACCGAGGACCGGGCCGCAGAGGAGGAGCGGGCCTTCGCGGACTACGTGATGGGCCGCGTGCAGGAGCTGCGCTCCGGCGAGCAGAACGTCACCATGGCCAACAACGGCGCCGTCATCCCCACCACCATCGCGAACAGGATCATCAAGGCCGTCAAGGACCGCTGCCCCATCCTGGCCAACGCGACCCTCTACAGCGTGAAGGGCACGCTGAAGGTCCCCGTCTGGGGCAAGGCCAACAGCACCCACGACATCGCCGTGGGCTACCAGAGCGAGTTCACCGACATCACCGCCGACGCCGGCAAGTTCACCAGCGTGGATCTGGGCGGCTACCTGATCGGCGCGCTGACCCTGATCGGCAAGAGCGTGGAGAACAACGCGCAGTTCAGCGTGGTGGACTTCATCGTGGACCAGATGGCCGAGGAGATCGCCACCTTCGTGGAGGGCGAGCTGCTGAAGGGCACCGGCTCCAGCGCCTGCCAGGGCGCCCTGAACAGCACCAACACCCTGACCGCCGCCGGGACCGCCGCCATCACCGCCGACGAGCTCATCACGCTGCAGGCCAAGGTGAAGCAGGCCTTCCAGAAGAACGCCTACTGGACCATGCACCCGGACACCTTCACCTACATCAAGAAGCTGAAGGACCAGCAGAACCGCTACCTGCTGCAGGACGACATCACCGGGGAGTTCCCCTTCCGCCTGCTGGGCAAGCCCGTGTATCTCTCCGACAACATGCCCACCATCGCCGCCAGCGCCAAGACCGTGCTCTACGGCGACCCCAAGGGCCTGTCCGTCAACATCCGCGAGGGCATGAGCATCCAGCTCCTGCGCGAGAAGTACGCGACCATGCACGCCATCGGCGTCGTGGCCTGGATGGAGCTGGACTCCAAGGTCACCGACAGCCAGCGCCTGGCCGTGCTGGTGCAGAAGGCGTCGTCCTGACCGAAGGGGGGAGCGCCCATCCGCTCCCCCGTGACGCCGAAGGAGGCTGAAGGATGAAGATCAGCGACATCACGCCCTCGATGGCCAGGAACTACATCCGCGCGGAGGGCGACCAGCTCCAGGAGGACATCCTGCAGATGGCGCTGGAGAGCGCGAGGACCTATATCCTGGACTACACCGGGCTGACCGAGACGGAGCTGGACGCGCACGAGGATCTGGCGGTGGCCTATCTGGTGCTGACGCAGGACATCTATGACCAGCGCAGCCTGTACCCGGACAGCAAATACGCCAACTCCGGCAACCGGACCGTCGAGATCATCCTCGGCATGCACAGGAGGAACCTGCTGTGAACATCGACCCCGGGAAACTGGACAAGAGGATCAAGATCCAGCGGGCTGTGCGCAGCTTCAACGCCAACGGCTACCACACGGAGAGCTGGGAGACGGTCGCGGAGACCTGGGCCCAGTTCTCCCGGGAGAGCGGGAAAGAGCGGGCCGAGCGGAACGCGGACCTGGCGGAGCTGCGGGGGCGCTTCCTGATCCGGCACCTGCCCGGACTGAGCCGGAAGATGACCGTGCTCTACCGGGGGGAGCGCTGGGAGATCGACTATCTGAACGACTACGGCGACCGGCACGAGTTCATCGAGATCCTGGTCCGCCGGCTGACGCAGGAGGGCTGAGCGATGGATCTGGATGAAGTGGTGCGCCGGGCCGTGACGCCCGTCGTGCCGGTCTGTCTGCCCGAGCGCTACGACGGGGAGGCGCGGGAGTACTGCGTCTTCACGATCGACGAGCGGGGCGGCGCCTTCGGGGACGACGCGGCCGACTGCCTGCGCTGTGAACTGACGCTGCACTGGTATCTGCCGCGGGGGACGGACCCGAACAGCCGGAAGCGCGGCATCCGGCGCGCGCTGCAGACGGCGGGCTTCACCTGCCCCACGGTCACGGGCGTGCCGTAGTTGGGATAGGCGTTGCT
>JAFZOC010000175.1 GCA_017550765.1 Oscillospiraceae bacterium | reverse complement strand
GGGAGAAGGGCGGCCTGCCCGGGAGCGCCGGTCCCCAGGCCCCGGCCGCCGCGCCCCGGAACGGGAAGGCGGAGCACCGGGCGCTGGACGGCGGCCCCTGGCCCCTGGACGCCGTGCCAAAGGCAGCCCCCGCCGCGCCCCAAGCCCCGGACGGCGTCAGCGGCGACTGGGACTGAGCTCGGCGAGGGCGACATAGCCCCGGCGTGACGGGCGCGGCGCGTCTGGGGGACGTGGGGGGGACGGGAGCCGCTCTTCACGTTCGAGGGACGAAAAACGGGAACTTCTTCGGAAGTTCCCGTTTCTGCGTCTCGGCATGGGCGGGATCAGCGGTCGTGCCGCTCCGCGTCCAGGTCCTCCGCAGGCATCTGGCGGCGCAGTTCCCAGTCGGGCATCCAGCGCTCCGCCAGCAGGGCCAGTTCCGCCCTGCCGTCCATGACCACCACATAGTACCAGTTCCCGTCCTTCAGGCCCAGGGGCGTCACGACGGCATAGTCGCCCGCGTTGGTCCCCAGGTAATAGGTGTAGTTGGGCCTGCCCTTGGGCCCCGGGCTGGTCCGATAGCCGGAGAGCGTATAGCGGCGCAGGCGGTAGTCTCCCCGGCGGATGCGCCGGGCCTTCCGCGCTGCCGTGACGCCTGAGGACAGCAGGGCCAGGGCGAGGATCGAGAACAGGATCAGATGCCAGCGAAGATCGATCGCGGCGCCGAAGGTCCGGTCCAGCAGCTTCGCGATCAGGGCGAACACCAGCCAGCCCATGGCCAGCCCATCCAGACAGTTCAGCAGATATCCCCGGACCAGGTCCCGCCGCGTCAGTTCCTGCCGCGGCCGCTCCTGCGCCCGAATCTGTCGGATCTGCCGCCGCTCCAGGGCCCGCACCAGGCCCAGATGCCAGAGCAGATACCCTGCGCCCAGGAGCCCCAGGACCGTCTCCGCGGCCTGCAGCGCCTTCAGGACGTCCATGTCCCGCGCCTCCTCTCTCAAGTGACTTTGACAGGATCTTACCATATCTCCGGGCTTTTTTCAACAGCGAGAGGCAGGCGGAGAGGGCCGACGGCCTGCGATCGATCAAAAATATCAAAGGATCGGGGAATGATATGCGAAAAGCAGTTGCAAAAAGGCGGGCTTCGCGGTACAATATACTGTGTATTTGTCTGACAATTAACGAAGATGCTCTCCGGGATCGGCAGAGCTGCTGTCAGACGGGCAACGAACAGTCGGAGGCGTGCCTTGGAAGCTGTCCAGATCAAAATTCACGGCATCGTCCAGGGCGTGGGCTTTCGGCCCTTCGTACACCGGCTGGTGCGCGCGCACGGCCTCGCCGGGACCATCCGCAACACCTCCTCCGGCGTGGAGCTGGAGCTGGAGGGCGAGCGGAGCGCGCTGGAGGCCTTCCTGCAGGATCTGCCGGACAAGGCCCCGAAACTGGCCCTGATCGAGCAGATCGAGCCCTGCTGGGGCCGGCCTCTCCGGGGCTTCGCGGGCTTCACGATCCTGCGCAGCCGCACCGAGGCCAAGCGCGACACCCTGGTGTCCCCGGACGTGGGCATCTGCCCGGACTGCCTGCGGGAGCTGCTGGACCCCGGGGACCGGCGCTACCGCTATCCCTTCATCAACTGCACCAACTGCGGCCCGCGCTTCACGATCATTCGGGACCTGCCCTACGACCGGGCCCTGACCAGCATGAGCCGCTTCCCCATGTGCCCGGACTGCGACCGGGAATACCACGACATCGAGAACAGACGCTACCACGCCCAGCCGGACGCCTGTCCGGTCTGCGGCCCCCATGTCGTCTTCCTGGACGGCGAGGGGCGCCCGGTCCCGGGGGACGCCGTCGAGACCGCCCGCGCCTGGCTGAAGGCCGGGAAGATCCTGGCCGTGAAGGGCTTGGGCGGGGTCCATCTGGCCTGTCGGGCCGACGACGGGGGACTGGTGAAGGAGCTCCGCCGCCGCAAGGAGCGGGACGAGAAGCCCTTCGCGATCATGTGCCGGGACACCGCCGCCGCGCGGGCGCTCTGTTCCGTCTCCCCCGAGGAGCAGGCCGTGCTGGAGAGCTGGCACAGGCCCATCGTCCTGCTGGAGAAGCGGGAAAAGCGGCCCGGCCCCCTCAGCGAGAACGGCTGGCTGGGCGTGATGCTGCCCTACACGCCGCTGCACGTGCTGCTCTTTGGAGACGACATCGACGCCCTGGTGATGACCAGCGCCAACCTCTCCGACACGCCGATCGTCTATCGCAACGACGAGGCGCTGGAGCGGCTGCGCGGCATCGCCGACGGATACCTGCTCCACGACCGGGACATCCAGACCCGCTGCGACGACTCGCTCTGCTGGGTCCTGGACGGCGGGGAGTACTTCGCCCGCCGCAGCCGCGGCTACGCGCCCTACCCGGTGCGCGTGCCCGGGGCCCGGGGCGGCATCCTGGCCTGCGGCGCCGAGCAGAAGGCCAGCTTCTGCCTCTCCCGGGGGGAGCACCTCTTCCCCAGCCAGCACATCGGCGACCTGAAGAACGCCGAGACCCTGGCCCACTATGAACAGCAGATCGCCCATTTCGAGCGCCTTTTCGATACCGCGCCGCGGCTGCTGGTCTGCGACCGGCACCCGGACTATCTCTCCACCGCCTACGCGCTGCAGCGGGGCCGGCGGGAGGGCATCCCGGTGCTCCAGGTCCAGCACCACCACGCCCACATGGCCGCCTGCATGGCGGACAACGGCCTGACCGGGCCCTGCATCGGCCTCGTCTGGGACGGCGTGGGCTACGGCGACGACGGCTCCGCCTGGGGCGGGGAGTGCCTCGTCGGGGACTACGCGGGCTATCGCCGCTTCGGCTCCATCCGGCAGATCCCCCTGATCGGGGGCGACCGGGCGGTGGAGGAGATCTCCCGCATCGGCGCCGCCCTCCTGTGGGACGCCGGTCTCGACGCCGGGGACGAGCCCCGCGCCGCCCTCTATCGCCAGATGCTGAGCGCCGGGCTCAACTGCCCGCCGTCCTCCGGCATGGGCCGCCTCTTCGACGGCGCGGCCGCGATCCTGGGCATCAAGCGGACCGCCAGCTACGAGGGCCAGGGCGCCGTGCTGCTGGAGGCCGCCGCCCAGCCCGACGAGGGCCGCTACCCGGTGGTCCTGGAGGGGGAGCCCCTCCGCTTCGACTGGCGGGAGACGGTACGCGGCATGGTCCGGGACCGGGACGCCGGCGTCCCCGTGGGCCGGATCGCGGCCCGCTTCCTGAACACGCTCATCCGCATGGCCGTGGAGATGGCCCTGGCCGCTTCCCGGGAGACCGGGATCCGGGACGTGGTCCTCTCCGGCGGCAGCTTTCAGAACCTGTATATGATGCGCCGCCTGCCCGCGCTTCTCCGCGCGCGCGGGCTGACGCCTTATCACCACAGCCGCGTCTCCTGCAATGACGAGGGCATTGCCCTGGGGCAGCTGATGATCGCCGCGCAGAGCCTCCCCTGAAAGGGAGCCCCAGTGCGCACACTGGGAGGGCGGACGGGTTGTCGGCAGAACACACCACGCCCCGAAACAACATCTCAATCAACGGACAAACCCCTCAGTCACGGCGCTTGCGTGAGACGCGCCGTGACTGCTCCCTTTTAGAAAGGGAGCTAATGAACCGAAGGGAGGCCGGAGAATTGAACATTG
>JAFZOC010000174.1 GCA_017550765.1 Oscillospiraceae bacterium | reverse complement strand
GGCCGCGCTCGGTCTTTCCGCCCGGGGCGAAGAAGGCTGAGCGCAGCTGCCACCGGGGCTGCGTGACCGCTCCGGGATGGACAGCTCCGGAATTCGCCGCTCCGACATCGTCCCCACACAGGAGATCCCGGCACAGAACTTGCGTCAGCGCCGCTGCAGGCGAGCTGGAGAGCCCGTCCGCAGGGGCGCTGGACCGTCTTTGCGCCGTCCGCGGACTGGGGCGGACCGGGCGGGACGAGCATCCGGGGAGCGGCCCGGGGAGCGATCTCGGCCGCGATCCGCACGCGCAAGGGCGGCGATCCGCTTTGGCCGTTGCCAAGCCTGCGCGATCGTGCTATAATACAAATTCGATACGCTCGATATGCCGAAATGCGCGAGGGAGGTAGAGGAGCATGAGGAAGAGAGAAGAGACCCGGCAGATCGCGCTGGGCGGGCTCAAGATCGGGGGAGGCGCCCCGGTCAGCGTCCAGTCCATGTGCAACACCAAGACCTGGGACGTGGCCGCAACGGTGCAGCAGATCAAGGAACTGCGAGCCGCCGGCTGTGAGATCGTGCGCCTGGCGATCCCCGACGAGCGCTCCGCCCTGGCGGTCGAGAAGATCCGCGAGCAGGCGGACCTGCCGCTGGTGGCGGATATCCACTTCGACTACCGTCTGGCCCTGATGGCGGCGGAACGGGGGATCGACAAGATCCGCATCAACCCCGGCAACATCGGCGGGCCCGAGAACGTCCGCAAGGTGGCGGAGGCCTGCAAGGCGCGGCACATCCCCATCCGCATCGGCGTCAACGCCGGGAGCCTGGAAAGACCGCTGCTGGAAAAATACGGGCATCCCTGCCCGGAGGCCATGGTGGAGAGCGCCAGGGGCCATGTGGAGCTCCTCAGCCGCTTCGGTTTCGAGGACATCTGCCTGTCCCTGAAGTCCTCCACGGTCCCGCTGACCATCGCGGCCTACCGCATGGCGGCGGAGGTGTTCCCCTACCCCCTGCACCTGGGCGTGACAGAGACCGGGACGGAGTGGAACGGTACGATCCAGTCCGCCGTCGGCATCGGCACCCTGCTCTCCGAGGGGATCGGCGACACCATCCGGGTATCGCTCACAGCGGACCCGGTGAAGGAAGTCTCCGCCGGCATCGCCATCCTGAAGGCCGCGGGCCTGCGCAAAGGCGGCGTCAAGTTCGTCTCCTGCCCCACCTGCGGCCGCACGGAGATCGATCTGATCGGCCTGGCCCAGCGGGTGGAGCCTCTGGTGCGGGACATCCCGAAGGACATCACCGTGGCCGTCATGGGCTGCGTGGTGAACGGCCCGGGAGAGGCCCGGGAGGCGGACTTCGGTATAGCCGGCGGCAAGGACAAGGGCCTGCTCTTCCGCAAGGGGCAGGTCGTCGGGACCTACGGCTACGATCAGCTCCTGGAGAAGCTCATGGAGCTCATCGAGAGCGAGTGATCTTTCGCCTGCCTGCCTGCAGGCGCACCGCGGCACACGCGGTCTATCTTGCGATAAAGGATGTATACTATGCCTGAATATACCCCATTTCTGACTATGTTCCCCGGCTTGGCCGACCTGTCCTACATGGCCGGCGGTCTGGAGCGGGCTTTCGTCACCGACGTGCAGGTGGACCGGTTGGAGCGGACGATGGCAGTGGCTGCCTGGTTCGCCCAGGCGCCCTCCCTGATGGAGGCGGAGACGATCTCGGGGAGGCTGCGCAGCGGATACGGCCTCAAGAGCGTGGGCCTGGTGGCGGACTACCCCAGGGACCGGTCCCGCCAGCCAGGCGGCGACGGCCGACGCGGCAGCGGCTCGAAGAGCGAGCCGCCCAAGGGCGAGACCATCTTCGGCCACGCGATCCGGCAGCGCCCCGTCAAGATGGAGACCCTGTCCATCGACTCCGGACGCGTCACCGTGGAGGGCGACGTGGTCGTCGTCAACAATCGCCATACCAAGGGCGGCGGCGCCGTGCTGCTCTTCGACCTGACCGACCGGACCAACACGGTGCGCATCTCCCAGTTCCTGGGCATCGGCACGGATCAGAGCGTCATCGACCGCATCGGCGTCGGGGACCATCTGATCGTCCAGGGCGAGTATATGTGGTCCAAGTGGGAAGACGACATGGTCCTGGTGCCCAAGAGCATCATGAAGGGCAAAAAGCTCATCCGCCGGGACGAGGCGCCGGAAAAGCGCGTGGAGCTGCACATGCACACCCGCTTCTCGGCCCTGGACGCCCTCACCGACCCGGAGGCCATCGTCAAGCGGGCGGCTTACTGGGGCATGCCCGCCGTCGCCGTCACCGACCATGGCGTGGCCCAGGCCTTCCCCGATATGTGGAAGGCCGGCAAGAAGCACGGCGTCAAGATCATCTACGGGATGGAGGCCTATTACCAGGACGACATGGACGGCAACGCCGCTGTGATCGGCAAGTCCAAGCTGCCGCTGGATACGGAGTTCGTGGCCTTCGATATCGAGACCACCGGCCTGAACGCCCAGAACGACCGCATGACCGAGATCGGCGCGGTGATCTTCTCCGGCGGCGAGATCCGGGATACCTTCAACACCTTCGTCGACCCCGGCATGCACATCCCGGCCAATATCACCGAGCTCACCGGCATCCGGGACAGCGATGTGGCAGGCGCGCCCGATGAGAAGACCGCCATGGAGATGTTCCTGCGCTTCGCCGGGGACCGCCCGCTCATCGCCCACAACGCCCATTTCGACGTGGGCTTCATGACCGCCGCGGCCAGACGACAGGGTCTGCGCTTCATGCCGGTGTTCCTGGACACGCTGGCTTTGAGCCAGGCGCTGCTGCCGGAGCTCAAGCGCTTCAGGCTGGACATCGTCTCTAAGCATCTGGAGCTGCCCCCCTTCGATCATCATCGCGCTTCCGACGACGCGATGGTGGTGGCGAGGATCATGGAGAAGTTCCTGCCCATGCTGCGCCGCCAGGGGGCGAAGACCGTGGACGATATCGAGACAGTCTATCACGAGCTGCGCCGCACCGATGTGGCCAAGACCTACCACATGGTACTGCTGGTGAAGGACCGGAAGGGCCTGAAGAACCTCTACGAGATGATCTCCCAGTCCTATCTGAAATACTTCCACCGCAGCCCCATCGTGCCCAAGAGCCTGCTGCTGCAACACCGGGAGGGCATCCTG
>JAFZOC010000017.1 GCA_017550765.1 Oscillospiraceae bacterium | reverse complement strand
CTCGCCATGACAGGGGATGCGGCGCTGAGGGCACGGGCTCGCCATGACAGGGGATGCGGCGCTGTGGGCACGGGCTCGCCATGACAGGGGAGGCGGGATCCTGGCCGCTTCGATCTGCCACCGGCAGCGCGAGCCCGCTTTTCTCGCCATGACAGCGCCTGCGGCGCTGTGCGGCTGCCGCCGTCCCTGCCGGCGATATGGAAAGAGCATGCCACGAAACGCTTCGTGGCATGCTCTTTTTCCGTTGTCGTCTGTTCAGCCCAGGAAGTCCAGCAGCTGCCGGGGGCTGACGGTGGCCAGGCGCAGGGCCCGGGCCGCGGGATCGTACCAGTACAGCTTCCCGTCCCGGGCGTAGAGCGCCACCTCGCAGGGGCCTTCCGCGTCCTGGACCAGGATCTTCACCAACAGGTCGCCCTTCAGCTCTGCCGGATCCAGCTCCGTGGGCTCGCTGCCCAGGAGCTGCCGCAGCAGCGTCAGATCCATCCAGCCGGACAGATCCCGGGTCTCCACCTGGGGCTCTTCGGGCTCCTGGGGCTCTTCGGCGGCCGCGTCGACCCGCGCGTCGGGGAGAGCATCCTCCGCCGTGGCGGCGTTGGCCTCCGGCGCGGTCTCGGCAGGGACCTCCGCCGTGACGTCGGTCCAGACGGCCTCGCCCTCGGCGCTCTCGCCGCTGTCCAAGGGGAGCTCGTCGTCATCGGCCCCTGCGGCCTCCGCGGCCAGGGCCCCGTCGGCCTCGGGCTCCGGCTCACGGTCCCCGTCGGCCTCCCCGGGGCCTGCGCCGTAGACGGCATCGGCCGCCTCCGGGACGGCCGCCTCCGGGACGGCGCCCCGGAACAGGGCCGCTTCCGTCACGGTCGTCGCGTCGGTGGCGATGGCCTGGGCGCTCTTGGCGGCGGCTCTGGGCAGCAGCTTGTCGCGGAGCGTGGGCGAGAAGCCCAGGGACAGCCCCACGATCACCGCCAGACAGGCGGCGGCGGCCAGCACCACCCGCAGGATCGAGGGCAGCCGCTCCCGCTTGCGCAGTTCCTCCCGCCGGATGTCGCACATGATGCTCTCGTGCATATCCAGAGGGACCTCTTCCAGATCGTCTCCGATCGCCTTGGAGACCATGGCAAAGGCGCTGAACACCGCGGAACAGTCCGCGCAGCCGCGGATATGCTCGTCCAGCTCGGCGCGCTCCCGGACGTCCAGGTCGCCGTCGATCAGCCGGCTGATCAGCTCCTGATAATGCTCGCATCGGCTCATGGCTCATCACTTCCTCTCGTTTTGCTAGACGAGATCGAGTCTGGAATGTTCCCGTCCTGGAGCAAAAAGGCGCAGAGTTTTTTTCGCGCCCGGAAGATCCGGGATTTCACCGTCCCCGGCTCCAGATCCATGGCCTCGCCGATCTCCTCGTAGCTCAGGCCCTGGATCTCCCGCAGCAGCAGGATCTGCCGCTGCTCGTCGGGCAGCTGCTTGAGACCGCGGCGCACCGCCTCCCGGGTCAGCTTCCGCTCCAGCAGCGCCTCCGGCGACTGGCTCTCGTCGGGGATGTCCAGCTCCACCGCGGCGCCGTCGTCGTCCTCCACCGTCAGCGAATTGCTGGGACGGCGGCCCTGGTGGCGCTTGAAGTCCAGGCAGACGTTGGCCACGATCCGGTACAGCCAGCTGGAGAAGCGGCTGTCGCCGCGGAAAGTGCTCAGAGAGGTGTAGGCCTTCAGGAAGGCCTCCTGGGCCATGTCCTGGGCGTCCTCCCGGTCGCCTACCATCTGCAGCGCCACGTTGAAGACGTTCCGCTCGTATTCCGCCACCAGCAGGGAGAAGGCCTCGGTGTCGCCGTGCTGGACCCGGCGGATGATGGTCAGTTCCTGTTCTTTTGTCACACGATCACTTCCGATCTGGATGGAGGGGGGAAGGGGGGATGAAGGGATGAAGGGATGAAGGGATGAAGGGACGAGGGGATGAAGGGACGAGGGGATGAAGGGACGATGGACGCTTCATTTCTTCATTCGCGCAGCGACTTCATCAGCGAAGCGTCTTCATTCCTTCATGCGGCGCCAGCCGCGCTCCATGCGGCGCTGGGCTAGCGGAGATCGCGCTGGATCTGGCGGACCAGGCGCTCCAGGCCCTGCAGGTCCTCCACCTGGGTCAGATCCCTCCGGTAGACGCCGGCGTGGGGCACGCCGTGGAGATACCAGGGCATGTGGTGCCGGGCCTCCAGACAGGCCGGCCGCTCGCCGACGACGGCGGCCAGCTCCCGGATCTGGCCCAGGGCCGCCTCCATCCGCTCCGAGAGCGGCGGCTTCGGCGGGATGGGCTCCCCGGCGATCGCGGCCTCGGCCTCCCGGAAGAGCCAGGGGTCCCCGAAGGCACCCCGGCCGATGCCGCAGAGCGCCGCGCCGGTGTAGCGCAGGATGTGGGCGGCGTCCTCGCCGCTGAACACGTCGCCGTTGGCGGTCACGGGGATCTGCACCGCCCCGACCACCTCCCGGATGAGGTCCCAGTCGGCCTTGCCGGCGTACATCTGCACCCGGGTGCGGCCGTGGACGCAGAGGGCGTCCGCCCCGGCCTGCTCCAGCACCCGGGCGAAGGACACGGCGTTGACGCTGCCGCCGTCCCAGCCCTTGCGGAATTTCACCGTCACCGGCACCGTCACCGCGCGCTTCACCGCCTCCACGATCCGCCCGGCCAGGTCCGGATCGCGCATCAGGGCCGAGCCGTCCCCGGCCTTCACGATCTTGCCCACCGGGCAGCCCATGTTGATGTCCAGGATGTCCGCCCCGGACTGCTCCAGGGCCAGGCCCGCCGCCTCCGCCATGACCTCCGGCTCGTGGCCGAAGATCTGCACGGCGCAGGGGCGCTCCTCCTCCGGCCGGTAGAGCAGCGAGCGGGTCTTTTTATCGCCGTAGACCAGGGCCTTGGCCGAGACCATCTCCGTGGTGGTCAGGGCCGCGCCCTGCTCCCGGCAGAGCCGGCGGAAGGCGAAGTCCGTCACCCCGGCCATGGGGCACAGCACCGCCCGGCCCTGCAGGCGCACATTTCCGATCTGTATCATCGTTCCTCGAACTGCGGTCAGGATCCGCGCACTGAAAATGAAAAATGAAGGATAGGGGACGGGAGAGACGGATGGCCACGCCAGTGCTGCGGCACTGGCTCGCCATGACAGGGTGGGGGGATCCTGGTCGCCCCGATCCGCCACCGGCAGCGCGAGCCCGCTCTTCTCGCCATGACAGGGTGGGGGGATCCTGGTCGCCCCGGTCCGTCTCCGGCAGCGCGAGCCCGCTCTTCTCGCCATGACAGGGGGCCGATCTCGCCCCCGTATCTGCTCAAAACGCAGGACTAGATGCTGAAGTCCAGGCCCACGGGGCAGTGGTCGCTGCCCATCACCTCGGGCAGGATGAAGGCCTCCCGGATGCCGTCCCGGATCCGGTCCGACACCAGGAAGTAGTCGATGCGCCAGCCCACGTTCCGCGCCCGGGCCGCCGCCCGGTAGCTCCACCAGGAGTAGGCGTCGCTCCGGTCGGGATAGAGCCAGCGGAAGCTGTCGGTGAAGCCCGCGGCCAGGAGCTGGCTG
>JAFZOC010000173.1 GCA_017550765.1 Oscillospiraceae bacterium | reverse complement strand
GGTAGGCTCGCCATACTCGTGGCCGGTGGCGGGGATCTCCTTTTCCTTGACGTCGGTGTAGGTCACGCCGTCCACCTCGACAGTGGCGGTGTAGACGATCTTACCAGGCTCGGTGCAGGTGGGATCGGTGGTCTCGCTGGTGATCTCGGCCTCGTAGCTCTTGGAAGCGCCGTCCTGCGGGCAGGTGAACACGGCCGCGGCGACGCTGAAGTCCTCGGTCCAGGTCCAGTGGGCCAGCTCGTAGCTGTGCTCGTGATCCTCGGGGATCGTGGCGGAACCCAGGAACACCAGCTCCTCGCGCGGCAGAGCTTCATCCGCATCCGGATCGCGCTCGTTCTCCTCGGAGGTGGTGATGGTCACGGTGCCGACACTGTCGGTGCTGAACTTCAGGGTCAGGATCACGCCGTCAGCCTCGATGCCGTTCAAGTCGACCCAGGCCAGCACATAGTGGCCAAGCTCGGCGCTGCGGTCGTAGACGCCCTGATACTGGACAGACGGGATGGCATCCAGCAGGGTGACGGTGGTGGGATCGAAGTCGACAGTGATCTTGCCGTTGTAGCTCAGTTCATTGGCGCTGATGTAGACGACCACTTCGGTCTCGACCTTCTCGGGGTCGTTGTCAGCGGGGATCTGCACACGGCTGAAGTCCAGGCCGCCCTCGACGGGAGCGATGGTGCCGCCCTCATCGATGGGCTCCTCGTCCTCGTTGGGCTCGGCATCGGGAGCAGGGGCGCCGGGCAGTGTGAGCTCGTCCGTCTGCGCTTGGCCAACGATCTGCTCTCCGCTGTGGACGCTCTCGGTCAGATACTCACCGACGACCACGTCTTTCTCGAACAGACCGCCCACAGGCCACACCTTGTCCTCGAAGGAGCCGGTGTTGTAGACGCCGCCATCCGAGAAATCGATGAGGATGATGTCGACCTTGTCGTCCGCCTTGTTGAAGTGGCTCCAGTACAGGTCAGACCCGTCGTAATAGAGGGACTGCCAGTAGTACAGGTCGCAGGTATAACCCAGGTTCCCATCGTTGTAGACACTGAAGTTGTAGAAGTTTCCACCCATCGTGATCAGGCCGGTCTCATACAGATTGCCCTCGTTGTCGACGAAGTAGATCCAGTCGACAGGCAGATCATAATAAGTGTTCATGAAGCTCTCACCGTAGGTGATGCCGACGATATCGGCTCCATTGGTATAGGAGCTCATGTTGTAGTAGCTCACATAACCGGCCGAGTTCTTGTCGATCACCAGGATGTAAGGGCCATAGCAGCCGATCATGATGTCCTCACCCAGGCTGGGAGCGCAGGTGATGTCGACATAGGGGAAGGATGCCACACCGATCTCGTTGAGCGTCCAAGTTTCGGTGTCGACGGTGTAAAGGGTCGTCTCGTCATTGTTGAAGGATGCCGCATACAGATTGCCGTCCGGGTCGTTCTCGACCGACGCGATCGGCAGGCGCAGATCCTCTTCGTTCAGCGGCGTGTATTCGGGCAGGGTCTTCAGGTTGAAATCGGCGAACCAGACCTCGCCGGCCTTGTCCCACAGGACGCAGTTGAGATCCTTGTCGATGAACTTGACCGTGACGACGCTGTAGCCGTAGACAGAGGGATCCAGGGCAGAGAAAGCGATGATGTAGGTGGTGCCCTCGCTCACGCCGGTCACGATGCCGTTCTCGTCAACAGTGGCGATGCTCTCGTCGTAAGACACCCAGGTCACGGTGTCGTCGATGCCCCAAGGCCGCACGTCAGCGCTCAGCTTGATGCTGCCGGTGCCGATGATGGTCGCCTCTTCGGGAGACACGGTGACAGACTCGACCTCAGCGTTCTCCAGGTCGTCCACGAAGTTGACCTTGTAGGTGGAGAGGTTCATCGCGTAGTCATAGACCTGGACCAGCAGGTAAGGATATACCTCGTCAGAATCGGCGAAGATCTCCTGCAGGTCGAAGGAGTAGTACACTTCCTTGCCGCGGATGGTATCCTGGACAGCGCCCTGGGCATCCAGATACTCGCCCTGATCCGTGAACAGAGCCACGGCTGCGATGAACTGGTTGTCGTGGGTGATGATCTCCAGGGTATCGGTGACAGGCTCCTCCTCGACGGGCTCGTCGGAGATGGGCGTCTCATCGTCTTCGTTGGGCTGCTCGGGCAGCTCATTCACAGGCAGCTCGAAGTCGTCAGGATCGGGGGGGACGTTGCTGTCGCGGTAGACCTTGACGATGTCAGGCGCGGTGTTGTCGATCACGAAGGGGATCGAGATCTCAGACCCGGCGCCCAGGTCGTCCCAGCGGGTCTCGCCGTCAGCGCCGACATAATACTCCAGAGCCAGCTGCAGGTGGGCAGTCAGTTCGTCGCCCTCTCTCACGTGCATGGGCTTGTAGTTCATGCCGAAGGTGACGTTGGAGTTCTGCCATGCGCCGGAGGACTGGGAGTAGTACGCCGCATAGGAAGCGCCGCCGAACATCTGAGAGCCCTTCACCAGACGGTCGTACTTGTCGGTGACATAGAAGCGGGAGTCACCGGCATTTCGGATCTGCGTGAAGCGGACGCCCGCCAGGGTATCGTTGGCGTTCAGGGCGTTGCGCTCGGGCATATAGGTCTCATCAGAGATCAGCGGGTTGCCGCCGAAGTAGTACTTGCCGCTGTCGCCCGCGTACTGGACCAGGAAGGCCTCGACCACGTAGGCGTTTTCGCCCAGAGCGGCGACCATGTAAGGATCGACATAGGTCTCGGGGTCGCCGTCGCCAAAGCCGTAGGCGTACTCCAGATAGGAGCCGCGGTCGAACATGGAGGCGTCAGAGAAGCATCCGTTGAAACCGAAGACGGGGATGGAGTGCTCCACGCCCAGGGCGCCGTCGCCGGTCTCGCCCTCACGGACGAACAGGAAGCCTTCCACATAGTTGCCGTTGATCTCGTCATACTGGCTCATGTCGTAGGACACGGAGGCAGTGATGAAGGCGGTCTCGCCGGCAGCCAGTTCCACGGAAGCGCCGTTCAGGGTCTCGAAAGCGATCTTGGCGTCGTGGGTGTCCACGTTGCCGTCGCCGTCAAGGTCGGCGTACTCCAAGTTATAGATCGGGGTGTTGGGATCGGCGCACCACTGCAGCAGGGTCTGCGCGTCCATGCTGTTGGAGACGCCGTCGTTGTTGAAGTCGAGCAGGAGATCTGCAGGCGTGTAAGCCTCGCCGTTCACAGCCCAGGAGATGGACGCGAAGACCGGCGTGGTGTACTCGGTGCGGAAGCCGTTGGTCACCAGCTGGGTGAAGAACTCACCGTTGAGGTACAGGGACATGTCCTCGTCGGAGAAGTTGGTCACCTGGAAGCCGGTGGTGAAGCCGCCGTTGACCTCGCCCACTTCCACCTTGACCTTGCCGTCGGCGATGGAGTCGTACGCGGACTCGGGAGCGGTGTCAGGCAGGGCCACCACCTGGATCAGGGAGCGGGCGGTGATGGCGTTGTTGGCGTTGGCCAGACCGGAGCCCTGCTTCAGGATGGACCAGTAGTAGCCGGTGGCCGCCTCGCGCAGAGGCACGGAGGTGGACATCAGCAGGGACTGGGCGATGGCACGCTCAGTCAGGCCGGGGAACTTGTCCTGCAGGCCGCTCTCGCGGATGTACTGTTTCAGGACAGCCGTCAGGCCGGCGACCTGCGGGGAGGCCATGGAAGTACCGGACATGTACTCATACTGGTCATGCAGCTGCGTGGGGCTGTCGGGGCCATTGTTCGCGCCCCAGACAGACCAGATGTTGCCGCCGGGGGCGGTGATCTCGGGCTTCATGGTCAGCGCGCCGTTGCCGCCCCAGGAGCTGAAGGCGCTCATCTGCTGGAAAGCGGAAGCGGTGTCGTTGGTGACGCCCTCGGGGATGGTGATGACGCCTTCGATGTAGTTGACGCCGTTGGCCTGCTTGAACTCACCGGCGTACAGCATGTTGTAGCCGTCGTTCTGGAGGATGGAGACGGCAGGCGCGGTGTAGGTATAGCCGGTCAGGTTCATGTTGATGACGCCGGCCTGGTTGTTCGCCACGATGGTAGCGACGGCACCGTTGGCGGCGGCGGCGTTGGCCTTCACGTAGAAGGAGCTGCTGCCACGCCACGCCACAGCGACCTTGCCCTCCAGGATCTCAGCGCCCAGGGCGCCGAAGTCGGCGGTCTCATTGCCGGCCTGAAGGATCATGACGTAGTTGTATGTGCCGGCGATGGTGGAGATGGGCTCGTTGCCGTAGCCAGAGGTCTCGGAGTAGGTGATCTTGGTGCCGTCGAGCAGCTCCATGGGGACCGCCAGAGAACCGGTGGTGTTGTCCACGGAGGCCACGGACAGCGTGTTGTGATAGGTCGCGGGAGAGCCGCCGGTCTGGTAGTTCACGTCGTCGGCGAGCAGACCGTTGGGGCCGTTGGAGAACTGGGTCCAGCTGTAGCTGTTGCCCGCGGAGTTGGTCCAGACCAGACCGAACTCGGTCAGTTTATCCAGGATCTCGGCATATGTGGCATTGTTGGTGTAGCCGGCCACAGCGGAGCCGAGAGACAGGTTGACCGCGTCGCAGCCGAGGGTCATAGCGTCCTCGACGGCGATCATGTAGTCAGAGTCGAAAGCGCCGCCGCCCTTGCCGAAGACCTTCATGATCAGCAGCTGGGCATCGGGGGCTTCGCCCTGGGTCCCAATGGTCTCGAGCGCGTTCTCAAAGCCGTTCTCACCGGAGATGTACTTGTTGGCAGCGGCGATACCGGCCACGTGAGAGCCGTGCTCGCCCTGGCCGTCATTGATGTGGGTGACGTCCAGGTCGCGGTCCACATAGTTGACCGCAAAGGGGACCTTGGCGTTGAGATACACACCGTCCGCGCTGCCGATGAAGGAGGCGGCGTTCAGCTGATCCCACACCGCAGCCACATCGGCTGCGTTCATCAGCACGATGGGGGTCTCGCGGGTCTCGTTCAGCTCATCGATGGCGTACTGGAAAGCCGCGGGATCGAAGGACAGGTGCTCCGTGTCCAGACCGGTGTCGACCACCGCGATCTTGCTGCCGGCGCCGGTGTAGCCCAGGTTCCAGGCTTTCGTGGCACCAGTCATCTCGGTGGCGATGATGTTCTCGGGATCGACGGTCTCGTCCTCGGTGGGCCAGTAACGGGTCTCCAGGACCACGTCCTTGACGCCGATGACGTTGCGGATGGCATCGATGCTGCCGTAGGGCACGTAGGCAGACATCATGTTGCCCGCCAGAGTCAGGTTCCAGACGACGTCCAGCTGGGCGCCATCAAGAGCCTCGGCAGAGATCTTGTTGGCCAGGGCCTGCTGTTCGGCCTTCAGGCTCGCGCGGTAGGCGCCAGCGCTGGCCGGAGCATAGCCCGCATCGATCGCGGACGCGCCCAGGAGCACGATGGATACGCGGACGAACTCATCGTCAGCGTAGAGGGGCTCGTCCTCCTCCACCGGATCGCTGGCAAAGGGGAGACGTTCGGAGATGATGTCGTTGTCGACCTTCTCAAAGGACAACTCGACACCGGAGCCACTGGGCTCCTCGGCGGTCTCTTCCGTCGGGGCTGTCGCTTCCGTCTCGTCATCGAGAGCGAAGCCACTCACGCCGAGGGAGAGGACCATCGCGAAGACCAGCAGCAAGGACAGGAAGCTCTTCCAAGTCCTTCTCATGCTTCTTTCCTCCTTGAAATGGTTTTATATAGAGTGTCGCCACTTTATATACTGGATCGGGATATGTGCGAGAGCGCACGGGAGACGCTGCTGCCGGAAAGGATCGCCCTTGGCGAAGGGACCGGATCGGCAGCGGTCAGATCTCAGCGCTCATCCAGTCTGGGCAGGACCGGACGGGGCGTATCCAGCGGCCTTTCCTCCACCGCGCTTCGTACGCCGGGGACCTGTCTAGCCATCTCCAGCTCGCTTTGCTCCAGTCGGAGCACCAGGACCCTGACACTGCGGATGTGCATCAGGAGCTCTGCCGGGTGTCCGAGCGTCTTTTCCAGCTCCCGGAGCACTTGCTCCGGATCGGCATCGGGAGCCAGGGAAAGGGCCGCACGGATCATATGCGGGATCATAGGCATCCCCTCCGTTCAAGGTCCGCTGCGGGGGGGGGGCATCCTTTACGGCGCATCGATAAAGCGGAAAAGTGCGACCAAACGTAAAAAACGCCCTACTTTACTTTCGTTATACAAAGCTCAGTATACTAGACCGCTCGGTCTTTGTCAATCAAAAACCATTCTGCACATCGACAAGGATCCTGCTCCAAAGGAGCAGGATCCTTGTTTAAAAGTGACGATTTTATGGGCGATGAGCCAACGGTCTCCCATCCATAGCGCGCCCGGACGCTCTTTCATCCTTTCAGAGTTCCAGCTCTTCCAGCCGGATCAGCGCCAGGATATAGACCTTCAGCGCCTCGATCAGGTAGTCCTTGCTGGCGGCCTCGTCCACCCCGTGGATGGGCCCGGCGAAATCCGGCATGGGGCGTTCCGGGTGCTCCGGGCCGAAGGACACTGCGCGGGGGAAATCCCGGGCGTCTGTGCCGCCGCCAATGGTGTACGGCGCCGCGTTCTCCCCGGTGACGGCGTTGTACGCATCGATGCAGACCTGCACGGCGGGGTCGTCCAGGCTCATATAGAAGGGGGGCGCGTCCCGGTCCACGGTGACGCGGGCCATGTCCCCGGCCAGCGCCTGGATCGTCGCGGCGATCTGGGCGCCGCTGGTATTGGTGGGATAGCGGCTGTCCAGCGTCTGGAAGAGCTTGCCGTCCTCCAGACCGATCATGCCGCCGATGATGGTCAGCGGCTCGAAGCGTCCGTCGTCTGCCTGGACGCCCAGACCGCTGCCGTCCCAGGCGCTGTGCAGACGCTGCAGCAGCGTGAACATGCGCGTCTCATCGGCGTCGCAGACCCCGCTGGAGAGCAGGTAGTCCACCAGGACGCCGATGGCGTTCACGGTGCCCTTGGGCAGCGAGGCGTGGCCGCCCAGGCCGCTGGCGGTCACATGCCAGAGACCCGGCTCCAACTCCTCCACCGCGACCCGCTCCGCCGGCTCCAGATGGGCGGCGCGCACGGTGGCCTCCGCCTTGTCGGGGACGGCGTTGACGACGATGCCGCCGCGGATGTCCACGATGTTGCCCAGAGGCAGATCGAAGCGGATGCGGCCGTGGTAGATGCCCTTCTCGCCGTTGCACAGGGGGAAGTTGGCGTCGGGGCTGAAGCAGAAGAGCGGCGCGGGGTAGTTGGCGAGATAGTGCTCCACGTCCCCCATGCCCGACTCCTCGTTGGCGCCCAGCAGGGCGCGGATCGGGTAGCGCAGCGGGATCTGCCGCTCCTTCAGATACTTGAGCGCGTAGAAGCAGAGGACGCTGGGGCCCTTGTCGTCCATGACGCCGCGGCCGATGATCCAGCCCTCCCGCTCCCGCATGGTGAAGGGATCGTGCTCCCAGCCGTCGCCGGTGGGGACCACGTCCAGGTGGGTGATCGTGGCGATGTAGCGCTCGTCGGGGCCGCCGAGAAGGGCGTAGCCGATCTTGTCCTCGCAGTTGACGGCCTCCAGGCCCAGCTCCCGGGCGATCTGCAGTCCCAGGTCCAGCGCGGCCTTGGGGCCCGGTCCGAAAGGCGCGCCGGGCGCCGGCTCCCCTTCCACGCTGACGATGGCCACCAGGCGGCCGATATCCCGGAAAATGCTCTCATAGTTCTCTTCCGCGAACCGATCCAGGTCGCGGCGCAGGGCTTCGTTCATCGTATCGCTCCTTTTCATGATCATGGGATGGGTCCGATCGTGCTTCCTCACCTATTATAATGCGCCTGGCCGCCATTTGCAAGAGCGATGCCCTCCCGCGTGTCCGTACACAGCGGAAGGGCATCGACCTCGTTCGGCGCGGGGCCTATCATTTTTTCGACATGCTCGCGGCGTGGAAATCCGGCTCGGTGCCGGCGATCAGGCGCTTGATGTTCCCCCGGTGCTGGAAGATGGCCAGGACCATCGCCACGATGGCCAGGACCAGTTTGGGCGTGCCCACCGCGAAGAGGATCGAGGCGACGGTGATGCTGACAGCGGCGCAGATCGAGCCCAGGGAGACCTTTTTGCTGAGGAAGGCCACGATCAGGAAGACCAGGATGATGAAGACGAAGACCTTCCAGTCGATCGCCAGGCCCAGAGCCGCCCCCACGGAGATGCCCTTCCCGCCCTTGAACTTGTGGAAGACCGGGAAGCAGTGCCCCAGCATGCAGCAGATGCCGCCCAGGGCCAGGCCCAGGTCCCCCAGCAGGGCGCTGCCCAGCCAGGTGGCCGCCAGGGCCTTGAGCATATCGCAGCCCAGGGTCACGAAGCCCACGCCCAGGCCGTAGACCCGAGCCATATTGGTAGCGCCGGCGTTGCCGCTGCCTTTCTCGCGGACGTCGCCGCCCAGAGCCGTCCGCGACAGGAGGATCGACACACTGAGCGAGCCCAGCAGGTAGCTGGCTACGGCGATGAGGATGTATCGAAACAGGTCCATAACGCGCTCCATCTGTCCGCGGCGAGCCGATGCCGCCGCGTTGATCGTTTTTCAGTATACCCCCGTCTCTCGGTCTTTGCAAGGGTAAAGCGCCTGAATTTTCAGATCCGTAAAAAAGTCCCAGGGCGGGGCCTCCTGCGGGAGCAGAGCAAAGCGCAGCTCTTCCCCCGTAGCCGGATGCCTGAAGCCCAGGGCCGCGGACCAGAGCGCCAGCGGCCAGGGGTCTTCCCGCGTGTCGTACTTGCGCTCCCCCGCCAGCGGCCAGCCGTGGGCGGCGAACTGGCAGCGGATCTGGTGGGTCCGCCCGGTGCGGAGCCGGATCTTCACCAGGCTCAGCCCTTCGGCCCGGCCCAGGGAACGATAGTCCAGCAGCGCCTCCTGCACATCCTTGCCCGGCGCGTCCGCCACGAAGGTCATCTTGCGGGCCTTGTCCCGCCTCAGCAGGTCCCGCAGGCTCCCCGTCTCCGGCAGCGTCCCGTGGACGACGGCCAGATAGACCTTCCCGAAGCTCCCCTCCCGGATCTGCCGGGAGAGCGCGGAGGCGGCGGAGGCGCCCCGGGCCAGGACCATCAGGCCGCTCACCACCCGGTCCAGCCGGTGCACGGTGCGCAGATCTGCGTATCCCGCGCCCAGTTCCTGCCGCAGCAGCTCCGGCAGACCGCCGGGCTCGTCCGTGGACAGGATGCCGGCGGGCTTGACGCAGACCAGGATCTGCTCGTCCCGATAGACGATCTCCACAGGCTCCCCCGCCATGGGTCCCCCCCCTTTCGTCCATCCGCTCCGGCCGTCGGAAGAGCGGCCGGTCTTCCCCGCGCTTTTTTCATTTTACCACGCGCGACGCTCTTTGCAAACCGAAAAAAGCATGATAAAATATAGACAATGAAAAAACGTCGCCCCGGTCCTGGCGCGACGCGAAACGAGGCGATCCCGATGGAGAACGGCGCCCCCTCCCCCTGCCCATACGCCAGAAGATGCGGCGGCTGCCAGCTTCAGCATCTCAGCTACCCCGAACAGCTGCGGCGCAAGATGGGCCGCTGCATCGCCCTGCTGGGCGAGTTCGGCCATGTGGAGGAGATCCTGCCCTCCGACGATCCGACCCACTACCGCAACAAGGTCACCCGCTCCTTCGGGCTGGACGCCCGGCGCCGGCCGGTCTGCGGGATCTATCAGCCGGGGAGCCATGCCATCGTCCCCGTGGAGGACTGCCGCATCGAGGACGCCGTGGCCTGCGCCGTCGCCCGGGACATCCGGGACATGCTCCCCGCCCACAAGATCCTGGTCTATGACGAGCGCAGCGGGCGGGGCTGGCTGCGGCATGTACAGATCCGCCGGGGCGTCGCCACGGGCCAGGTCCTGGTGACGCTGGTGGCCGCCTCCCCCATCTTC
>JAFZOC010000172.1 GCA_017550765.1 Oscillospiraceae bacterium | reverse complement strand
GTCGGCGATGAGGCGGACATAGTCGCTCTCCGTGCGGCCCTCTGCGCGGACGGGGGACAGGCTCACGCCGCCGCCGGTGTAAAGGGTCATCTGCGTCATACCAGCACCTCCCCGGTCGTTGAGGATCTGTAAACGATCGTGGCATTCGTCGCGCCCCACGGGGCAAGCGCACCGACATCGGAGATCGCCTGTGCTTCTGCAAGAGTCGAAGCGTTGACGTAGAGTGTGATCGTCAGACCGCTCTGCGTTACGCCATAAAATACGTTGTGTGATGCGTCGGCCATATACACGACCGGATATCCAATGGAGCCAAGCTCAACTGTTTTTAATTTCGTACACGCACGAAACGCATAGGAATAAAAACGGCAAGCACGAGGAAGATGAACTGTCTCCAGATCCGACAGGCCGCGGAACTGGTTTCCAGGGGCGCCTGTAGTTGTTTGTGCCATCCCGCTGATGCTTTTCACGTGGCTGTATCCGCCGGTATTGTAAAAGTTCATTTTCAGATCGGTCACCGTCGCAGGGAAGTCGATCTCCTCAACGTACATATAGCCTTGCGTCGAGAAAAAGACTTCATCCCCGCCGCCGGGGATCGCCTGGATCTCGCTGACGAAGCCCGCCGGGAAGGCGAGCTGCGTGGAGCCGCCGGACTTGGCCCGGATCGCGTCGGCCACAGAGGTCAGGTCAGCGTCGAGCTGGGTGCTGTCAACTAGCTTGTCTACGCTCATCAGTAAGACCCCCCTTGCCAGGTCGCCAGCGTCACAGTCGTGATGTTGCCGTCAGAGCCGACCACGACAAACTCGCCGGCATGAGCCACGCCTTGCGACACAGCCACCGCACCCACATCCGTCGCCGTGCTGGGGATCGTCAGAGTGACCACGCCAGTCTGCCCGTTGACGCTGGTAACAGGAGCAGACTGCAAAGCCGTATCCGCCAGTCCCAGGCTCGTCTGCACAGCAGACGCAAGGTCGGTCGCCGGGATGCCGCCGGCGGGCTTTGTATACTTCGCCGCCACCTCGGAGGCCGTGGCCAGCGACAGGTCCGCCGCGCTCTTGTTGCCGGAGAGCGTCACGCCGCCGATCTGCGGCTTGTTGGTCAGGTCTGCGTAGCTGCTCGTCCCGCCTCCGCCGCCGATGGAAACAGCCCGGATGATCCGCACGGCGAAGGTCGCGTCAACGAGCTCCTGCGTGATGGTGACGTTCTGGTCGCTCGGATAGCCGTAGGCGATGCGGATCGCCGTCGCGTCGCTGCCGATGACCATATACGCGCCGGACGGGACGCCCGTCCGGCGGAGCCAGGTCGTCCCGTCGAACTCATTGATGAGCATCGAGAGCGTCTTGTCGTTCGCGTCTTTGGCGGGGGCCTTTCTCTGCACACGGTCTCCCGGAGCGACCGGGATGTACTGGCTCGTGACCGCAAAACCGTCCGCGCTCACGTAGTTGCCGCTGGTGTTGTAGTTCTTTTTCAGGTTCCAGGTGTAGGCGCTGGAGCCTATCGTCGGGCTCAGGCTCTCAAGCTCGCCGCCGTGCTGCGTGAGGACATCGCCCGTGGCCTTGGCGTCCGCCGCCTGGCCGGTCTGGCTGAGGGTGGCGTCCACGGGGGCGCTCTGCCCGTCCGGGACGAGGAAGCTCTGGCCGCCGGGGTGCTCCGCGTCGGCGATCGTGACGGTGTGGCCGCCAGCGGTCTCCGCGATCGTGACCGTCGGGCTCACGCCGTCCGCGCCGTCGAAGGCGCCGCCGTCGGCGTCGTCCCGGACGCTCCGGGCGATCTCAGCGGCGTCCTCGGCTGCGTCCTGAGCTGCCTGAGCCGCCGCCAGCAGCTGATCGACCAGGCTCTGGGTCGCAGGCGTCGGCTCCACCTCGGAGGGGACCGCCCCCTCCTCGATCGGGCCCGCGTCCGCCCAGATGGTGGGCGTGACGCGCTGTCCTTCGTCGCCGGTCCCGTAGACGCCGACCAGCAGACGGCCGCCGGCGGTCGCCAGCACCTCGTGGGGGACCTCACAGATGTCGCCGCTCAGCGCCTCGACATCGACGCTGGTCCCGCTGCCGCGGAAGATGACGCACCTTGCGAGCCCGTCCCAGTCGTCCGAGCAGGAGATCTTTGCCTCCATGCCCACGCTGGACGTGGTGATGGGCTCCGTCGCCAGCGCGGTGGCGGCCCGCCCCTTTACGATCACACAGATCATCTCATCCGTCCTTTCCTCATGTGTTCTCCCCGATCACCCGCGACCCGATCCGGATCGTCCAGTCGGCTGGGATCTCAATGCATTTGCTGTGTTCCGGAGCCTTGCCGAAGCCAACGCCGAGCCCGTCCGGGCGGAACTTCATCGCCCAGACCTGCGTCGCGATCTTCACCGTGACCGTCACCGTGTTGCCGACCGTGTCCGTGGCGGTCAGGCGGATCACATAGCTGGAGTCCGCGGAGAGTCCGCCGATCACCGAGGCCGTGTCGTTTGTCAGCGTGGTCTCGCTGCCGAAGGACGCCGCCTCGCTCTGGCGAAAGGCCACCGTCAGCGTGACGCTGTTCTCGTTGTCCAGGGAAGACCAGATCGCCCTGCCCCGTGCGGAGAAATACTGCCCCGCGTCGTCTGCCGTGCCGTTGCTGTCGCAGCGGAACACGGACACATCCGTGATGACCGGCTGCGCGTAGGACAACACGCTCAGCTGCAGCGTCGCGCTGGCCTCCTGCCCTCTGCTGTCGATGACGGTGCAGACGATCTCCGCGTTGCCGGTGAGCACGCCGGTCCTGTACGGGCTCGCCGAGACCTCCGTCCCGCCGCAGCGGATCCGATATCCCGCGATGCTCGCGCCGTACCGGCAGGAGACCTTGGTCGCGTCGAAGCTGACTTCCGCCTGGCTGTAGCCCTGGACGTAGCCGGAGATCCCCGCGACGGCCCCGGTGTTGTACGGGCTCGCGGCCGCCCAGCCAGAAGTGAGGACCGGTGCCAAGCTCCCCGGGGCAAAGCTGACGGTGATGCTCGCCGTGCTCGTCCCCACGTTGTTGCCGCCGTAGCTCGTCTGGCAGCTGATGGTCGCCGTGGCGCTCCCGCTGGACGGGAGCCGCGCGGCGTAGGTCGCCAGATCCGGCGTCCAGACGCAGCTGGTGGCGCTGCTGTCCGTCAGCAGGGTCTCGGTCCTGCCCGCGCAGCTCACGCTGACCGTGTGCAGCGCGCCCTGTCCGGACGGGACCAGGCTGATGGGGATCTGGCTCCCGAAGGACCCGTCGTCCGCCTGGATCGTACTGGGCGTGCCGTAGACACCGTCCACAGACAGGCCCATGTCGCCCACCGTCAGCAGGCTGTAGAGGGTCGTCGTCGGCCAGATCCAGACATAGTAGTCCGTATCCGGCAGCAGGTCCACGGATGCCGAGCCCACGAGCCGACTGTTGCTGGCGGATGCCGTCCTGCCTGTCGCGCCGTACTGGTTTTCGTAGCCGGAGCTCTCCGTGGTGACGGCCCAGCGCAGCTCCGGCTCGTGGTAGCTGTGGCCGGCGTCTGGCAGATAGCTGTCCGTCTGCCAGCTGATGCTGGTCGCGCCGGTGGACGGGGTGTGGAACTTGAAGCGGCCCACGATCGGCCAGCCATCGTAGCCCAGCGCCTTGCCCATGTTGCTCGTGCCAGAGCCGCGGTAAAAGTTGCCGACGATCCGATACGATGTGCTCATCTAGCGTCTCCTATCCCAGGTACTTGATCCCGAAGCCGCCGACGCCGCTCAGGGACCAGTCGCCGGCGCGGATCTCCTCCTCCACGACCTGGCTCACGGTGTGCAGCATGCCGTCAGAGGAGGAGAACCAGCCCACCTTCCGGCCGTTGACCCAGAACTGCCAGCCCGTGGAGGTATACAGGCCCAGGGTCTGCCCAGGGGCCAGCTCGTAATAGCTCCAGCCCCCGTCGCTCAGGCTCTGCCCGGTGAAGCGCAGCTGCTGGCTGATGGCGATCCCCAGGACGGTCTCGTGGGTATCCGGGTCCGTCAGATAGCCCCGTCGGATCTCGCCGTCGATCTCCGTCAGATAGCGGGCGATGGCGTCGCCCATCTCGCCCAGCTCCGCCTCCGTGGCCTCGATCAGCTCCTGGTAGCCGTAGCTCTCCACGATCTGCCGGGCGGTGGCCTCGATCAGCAGCCGGACCTCCTGCTGGTAGGTCCCGAACTCCGACCGGGCCAGATAGCTCTGGCGCATCTCGTGGCTCAGGTCGCCCACGCTGCTGCGCAGCACGTCGTCCCGGTCGCGGCTGTCCTCCGCGGTCTTCTGGATCAGCGCGCGCAGCCGTGCGGCGTCTCCGGTCCCTCCGGCGGTCGCGGCGGTGCTCTTCCCTGCCGTGGCGGAGCGCCCTGTCGCGGCGATCTCCGACACGGCCCGGGCGACGGTCTCCGTCTCCCCGCTCTCCCGGTCCCGCACCATGCGGACCAGATAGTCCCGCAGCGCCGCGATCTGCTCTTTTGCCGATCCCTGCAGGATCGGCGGATACTCATAGCTCATAGGGCCCTCCTCCTCTCGTGATCGATGGTGGCCGACCCTAGCGGTCGCTCCCCAGCTCCAGGATCCGAGCGATGGAGAAGAGCTCCATCTCGCCGCTGCCCTCCAGCCGGATCCGCAGATGGTCGCAGCGGCGGGGCCGCACGGGCAGCACCCGGGTCCCCATGCCGCCGCCGCGGATGTGTCCGGCGTCCACCCAGCGCCCCGAGCTGTCGTACTCGATGTACGCCTGCAGCTCCGCCCAGGCGCCCAGGCGCAGGGTGAAGTCATAGCGGCTCAGGTATTGCTTGTCCGGCCAGCGCCAGCCCTGGATACCGGTCTCGCAGCTCCAGCGGAGCGAGCTCTCCGGCGTCCCTGCCGCGCCCAGCAGATCCAGCAGCTCCCCGCTCGCCGCATCGATGCAGTACAGACTGTCGCCGCAGGCTGCGAAGGCCAGGGCGTGCAGCCCGTCCTCCCGGTACCAGATCTTCTTACCCAGGTCGTAGACAAAGAGGCTCCAGACGTTGCTCCCGTCCCGCATGCTGACATAGTAGCGCGCAGATACGCTCCCGGCCGTCGCCTGATACCAGCCCGTGTCGCCCAGCGCCTCGCTGACGGACTGCGGGAAGCCTCCCTGCCAGGCGCAGATATCCGTCCTGCTCTTGTACAGCAGGGTCTCTCCCACGACCTGCAGGCTCTTCCAACTGCCCTTCTGGACGCCGCGGCAGACGGTCTCGTCCAGGCGATGGGCGCCGGATGCGGAGATGCTCACCGTGTGGATCCGCTCCTCCTTGAAGAAGCAGGGCCTCCCCAGATAGGCGACGG
>JAFZOC010000171.1 GCA_017550765.1 Oscillospiraceae bacterium | reverse complement strand
TCGAGTACCGTCTGGACAAGACCCACATCATCCACTGCCCCATCGGCAAGGTCAGCGTCGGCGCCGAGAAGCTGTATGAGAACTACGAGGCTCTCATCAGCGCCATCATCAAGGCCAAGCCCGCCGCCGCCAAGGGCCAGTATATCCGTTCTTGCGTCACCGCCTCCACCATGGGCCCCGGCGTCAAGATCAACGCCCAGAAGCAGCTGTAAGGATCGGCCCCCGGCAGGTCCCCGGCGCGCCGTCTGCGCAGAAAAACTCCCGTACCGCAGGGTACGGGAGTTTTTCTTCGTCCGGGGGGTCCATGCAGCACGCCGGGGAAGGTCCCGGCCGGCGAAAAACGGAGCCTCGTTCCTGCCGCTGCGCCTATCAGCCGATGCTGTCCAGGGCGTCGAGGTCGATCGACTCGACGAACGCCTCCAGATCCTCCCTGGTCAGCAGATCGAAGCTCCTGTCGTAGCCGCTCTCGCTGCCGCTGCGAAAGTGGATATAGACGAAGCTGTGTTCCAGCGGGATCATGGCGGCGGCGCGGCTGGGCCCCAGAGCCAGGACGAGCTCCGCGCCAGAGGCGGTGGTATAGTTCCATTCCTCCATGCCCTCCAGATCCAGGCTGTAGCCCACCACGCCGGTGAAATAGCCCTTCACCGAACGGGTCATATCGAAGCGGACGGTCTTGCCGCCCAGCATCGCCGCGTCGGAAAGGGTGAACGAGCCGCCCCGATACCAACGCCCGCCGATCGGATAGCCGTCGTCGGGGTCCAGGGTCTCGGGCAGGAAGCCCCGGGCGCCGCAGACGGCATAGAGGCCCTCCGCGCCCTTGATGTAAAGGACCTGTTCCGGCAAACGCAGTCCATAGCACTGCAGGAGCGCCTCCAGCTCCGCCTGGGCCTCCGGGGAAAAGGCGCCCACCCGGCGCACCAGGTCCGTATCTGCGGGGATCTCGCCAGGCTCCAGATGGTTATCCGCGATATGGGCGCGGGTATATTCGGCCCATTCCTTTGCCGCCTGTTCCTCTGGGGCGTCGGACCAGCCGGCCACGATCACGGACGAGCCGGCGCCGCTCCCCATATGCAGATCTCGCAGCCCGAAGGCCCCTGTCGCCCAGGCCACGGCCCCCAGGGCCAGCACCAGCGCCGCCGCCATGGCCAGGGCGAGCACGCGCCGCCGGGCCTTTTTTATGTCGTTCTCTTTCTTGAAATAGATATCTCCTGCCATGGTCACATCCTCCTCATAGATGCCATCCATCGCGCGCAAGAGCATCAGCGTATCCACCATGAGCCCTCCTCCTGAAGACGATCTCTCAGTTTTTGTCGGGTCCGGGCCAGGAGCTTCTTGACCTTGCCCGGATCGAGCTGCAGTTTCGCCCCGATCTCCCGGATGGGGGCCAGATACCAGTATCGCAGAACGAAGACCGTCTTCTCCGGCTCGGGCAGCGCCGCCACGAAGCGTCCGACGCTCTCCCGCAGCAGCTTCTCGTCCAGCGCCCGCTCCGGCTCTGTCCCGCCGGAGACGCATTCGGCCAGTTCGTCCAGGGCAAGGGGCGCCTCCCCTCCTCCGCGCTTGTTCCTCTTCTTCGCCTTGATGCGGTCCAGGGCGAAGTTTCGGGTGATACGGCCCAGGAAGCCCGACAGCGTCGCGGGGCGGCGGTCCGGCATCGACCCCCAGGCCCGCAGCCAGGTATCGTTGACGCACTCCTCCGCATCTTCTTCGTTCCCGCAGATGTTGGCCGCGATCTTGCGGCAGTATCGCCCGTATTTTCGTTCCGTCTCCGATATGGCCCGATCGGAGCGCTGCCAGTACAGATCCACGATGTCTTTATCTTCCATGCTGGCCTCCTTTGTGAAGAGCTCTCACCTATATATACGACAAAAATGCGCTGCGGTCCAGCGCGGCGCATTTTTATCGGGCACGGGGGCGGCGGGCGCCCAAAACAGGGCCCGCCGGTCCCCGTGGGACGCGGCGGGCCCTGCCCGATGATCGTCTTTCACACGCGCCGGCGTGGGCGCACGTCTCGCCGGAGCCTCAGTCCGCCGACCAGAGGACCCGGTCGCCCAGGCGGATCTCCACCACGTCGTCGATGTCGATCGCGCGGCCCCAGCCGCAGTTGAGCCGCACCGCGCCGTCGGCATAGGGGCTGGTCAGCGCCCCGCCGGTGGAGAAGACCGAGCCGTCGGAGAAGACGAGCTCCGCCTCCACGCAGATCTTGTCCTCCAGGGCGCTCCAGGGCGCATAGGCCTCCCAGTCGGCGTCAGGCCGGTGGAACTGCTCGGCTTCGGGATAGCTGAGTTTCCAGACGGCGCTGAAGGGGGTCAGCTCCAGGCCCAGGATCTGGACCTCCCTGTCCAGCTCTTCATCGCGATAGAGCGCCGGGCCGAAGTCGAAGACGCGGATCTGCTCTTCGGTGGGGGCCAGCGATACGGGGCCAAAGCTGCGAAGCAGCGTCTGTCCCCGGCGCAGATGCACCAGCAGCGGCAGGGCCTCCGTGCCCAGCTCCGCCTGGGCGCGCCGGATCGCCGTCATGCCCATGTAGCACTCCAGCGTCATGGTCCGGGTCTCCCGGTCGTAGGCGTAGGTCAGCAGCGCCTCCCGGATCGCCTCGTCCCCGGAGACGGACAGGTCCGCGGGCAGCTTGGGCCCGGCGAAGCCGCCGATCTCGGTGCCCTCGATGCTCCAGGTGTAGTTCACATCCTCGGTGAAGCCCACGACCTCCTCCTCGCTCACGGGGGAGATGTCCACATAGACCCGCTGCTCCTCGCCGTCGTTCACCGTGGAGAGGAGCACCAGGCCGGGGACGTCCTCGTCGGGCACCGGGAACTCCACATAGCTGCCCGCCCCGTTCTCCTCGATATGCAGGTCCTGGCGCAGTTCCTGCTGCCGTGCGGCGTGGATGCTCCAGGCCGCCCAGGCCACGGCCCCCAGGGCCAGCACCAGCGCCGCCGCCAGGGCCAGCGTGAGGATGCGTTTCCGGACCGTCCGTCCGGTCTTTGTTTTATCCTGTTCCAGTTTCATTCTCGTCAGCTCCTTGATCTTCGTCGCGGAGACGACGTCGCGCTCTTCCATCGGCACGGAGCTGTCCTCCAGGCCGTCGAGCAAGTCTCGGATGCTCAGTTGCATGTCAGCCGCCTCCTGTCGTCATTCCCGATCGGGCGAGTCGCTGCCGGAGCTTTTCGCGCCCCCGCCGGAGCCTGGTCTTCACCGTGGAGACGTTCATCCGCATCTTCTCCGCGATCGTGGACGTGCTCTGGCAGTAGTAATAGTGGCGCAGGAAGATCTCCCGGTCCGGCTGCGGCATGGCGGATACCGCCTCCCGCACCAGCCGGTCCCGCTGCTCCCGGTCCAGCCGTTCGATCAGCGGGTCCTCCTCCAGGACCAGGACGTCCTCCTCCAGCGGCAGATCCCGGCTCTGCTCCCGCAGCTTCCGAAGGGCCAGGCTCCGCGCCACACGGCTGAGCCAGCCCTTCAGGTTCATGGGGATGAGCCGCCCGGCGCTGCGCCAGAGGGCGACGAACACGTCTGCCGTCACCTCTTCCACATCCGCCCGGCTCATGCTGCTCTGCAGGACGCTGTTCACGACGGCGCCCACATAGGCGCTGTAGCGGTCGATGAACCATTCCAGCGCCTGCTGGTCTCCCGCCTGCAAGCGCCGGAGCGCTTCTGCATCGGTCAAGCTCCTCACCTCGATCTCTTTCTTCCACGGCCGTTCACCTATCATAATCCGATCCGGGCCCGGACGGATCCGCTTTTTTTCGCTTTAGCCCGAATTTTTAGCCGGGGGCGCTCCCCGCGCGCCGTCCCGCTCCGTTCCTTCCGGCCTGCCGCGCAGATGCGCAAAGCCCGCCGCTCCCGAAGGAGCGGCGGGCCGTTCTCTTTGCCGGATGCCCTTGCCGGATGCCCCGCGGCCGCCGTATGCCCGGGGGACCGTTCTCAGTTCAGTCCGTCGGCGGGGCCGCTGTCCCAGCGGTCATAGGCGGGGGCCTGCAGGGGAGCGCCGGTCATGGGGTCGTAGCCGTAGGGGGCGCGCTGGGCGTAGTCGGCCTGCTCCGCGCCGGGCAGGGGCCGCAGAGACGCCAGCTGGATCTCGCCGAACTTGGCGGCGCTGCTGTTGGTCTGGCCGCTGATGAAACGCCAGGCGATCAGGATGCCCAGGGCCATGAAGATCAGCAGCTGCACCAGCTCCGCACCGATCTGGCCGGAGAAAGAGGGCTCGCGCAGGATCAGGCCCAGGTCGCCCAGCGCCTCGCCGAAGGTATCTCCGTAGTCCCGCATCAGATAAAAGACGATCTCCAGCATGGGCATCAGCAGCACGCCGACCACGCTGACCGCGATCACGATGGCGACGGAGCCCTTGGTCATCTTGCCCTTGAAGAGCTTGTAGCCCAGCATGGCGCAGATGGGCACCAGGGCGAAGAGCAGCGCGAAGATCCGCTCGGCGAAGATCACGGTCAGGAGGTTGGGGATCAGGCCCGCCAGCATGCCCAGGAGCGCGCCGACGAAGCCCAGGGCGTAGCTGCCGTTGAGCTCGTTCTCCTCCGCCTGGGCCTTCACCTGCTCGTTCTTCTGGCGGATCGCCGCTGACGCCACCGGCTGATAGCTGGGCACGCCGCCCAGGTCCACCAGGCACAGCGCGTCCGGCCGGGGCGAGCCCGTGACCGCGCAGACCGAGGCCGGGGCCACGCCGTTATGGCGCAGGGCCTCCACGATCGCGTCCAGGCGCATCCGGAGGATGGCCGCAGCGTCTTCCTTGGTGCTGACGGCGGTGGTGAAGCAGACCCTGGCCTTGCCGGAGGCCGCCGGAGCGCCCATCTTCACGCCCTTGTCCTTGAGTTCCTTGCCCAGCGCCCTCCGCAGGGCCCCCGGGACCGCGTCCAGGGCCGCCGCCGCGTCCACATAGAAGCTGCGCCCCGCGATCTTCCGCAGGGTGATCGGGTAGCCTTTCCAGGCCCCGTAGAACACCACGCCGTTCAAGTTGCCGAAGCCGCAGGCGGCCAGGGCGTTGTTGATCTCCATCTCTGTCGCCATGTCATTCTCCTCCCTTTTTCGCCGGGCCTGACGCCCGGAGGATCTGTCTGTATAACGGACGAGGGGCGAAAAAAGTTGCGCCTATCCCGCATTTTTTCGCCCGGTCCGCCACAGGCGGCGCGGGGAGCGCCGCGGTCTCCAGTATAGCACGCCCCCGGTCCGAACGCAAGGTCCGGCTCCCCGTGGCCGCCCGTTCCCGTCCCGCAGCCGGGCAAAAGGCCCGTGCATTTCTTAACATTCCCTAACTTTGTAACTATTTTGTAGACATTTTGTTCACAGCGTGTTATAATGCGCAGGACACAGCGGCCGGGAGGGGCGTCCGCTCGCGTTTCGGACGCCTTTCGCCGCGTCGGTCACTCTTTGCCCTTGGAAAGGAGCGCATCCCATGAAAAATCGGATCTCTGCGATCTTGTTCATCATCGTCTTTTTGCTGGTCGTCGCCATCGTGGTGCTCTTCCTGCTGGGACTGGACAAGTCCCGCAACAGCAGACCTGCGACGGAGCCCCAGCAGCAGGTGGAGGCCCTGCAGCCCGCCGACCCGGGCGCTCAGGTCATCATCAGCGAGCCCACGGCGCCCGCCGCCACCTTCGAGCCCGTGAGCACCCTGCCCACCACCGCGCCGACCCAGGCCCCGGCTCCCGCGCCCACCCAGGCCCCGGCGCCGACCCAGGCCCC
>JAFZOC010000170.1 GCA_017550765.1 Oscillospiraceae bacterium | reverse complement strand
GGCGGTCGCTCTGGAGCGGGCCGGCATCAAGATCAACACCCACTGCCGCAACGGCGAGTGCGGCTTCTGCCGCAGCCATCTGCTCTCCGGTGAGATCTTCGTCTCTCCGATCGGCGACGGTCGCCGGCGGATGGATAAGGAGATGGGCTGGTTCCACGCCTGCTCCTCCTGGCCTCTCAGCGATCTGAAGATCAAGATCCCCATCATGTAAAGATCGCAGATCCTGCATAGAACAAGAGCACAGCCTGAACGGCTGTGCTCTTGTTCTGTCCTCAGAGGACTAGATCCGATACCGATGTACCGTGCGACCGGTCTCCGGGTCGATCTGGCTGACCGTCCGCCAGCTCCCGAACAGCCAGGGGTGGCTGTCCACCAGGAAAACAAGGTCGTCTGAGGCGACGTAAAGATCCGGTCCGGTCCAGCTGACGAGACCTGCAGACGTATTGACGAGACGATAGCTCCCATCCTGCAGATCAAAACGGTACAGGCCTTGCTCCACGTCGCTGCGGTGCTCATCATACAAGAACGCATAGGCTACGTCGCCCGCCGCGATGAGTTCGTGGATCGGCAGGGGCGTTTCGATGACTTCCAGGTCTTCGCCCGGGCGATAGATGACCAGCTGACGGTCGTATGGCGCCTGATAGGTGCTCATGACGACACAGGATGACGCAAAGCTGATGAACTCATAATGCGAATAGTATAGATCCGGCTCATAGATGAGCGGAAAGCGTCCGAGCTCCTCGACCTGCTGCGTGGAGAAGTCGTAGGACGAGAGCGCGTATTCACCGTCATATACGAGGCGATGCCCCTTGTCTTTTGTGCTGTCATCCACATGCAGGAGATCTCCCAGAAAGCTCACCCAAAGGAGCTTTCCATCCACGAGCCCGATCTGTTCGACGTCCTCAGCGATCTTGGTGCGTTCTCCGCTGTCGAGATCATGGATCCAGAGCGCGTCATGCTCGAAACCCTTGCTGAGACCCTCGCGCTCTACATCCTCCTGATAGATCAGATAGTGTTCGTGAACGATCCACGTATCGACGTGCTCGGCATGACACAGGTATCGATAGCTCTCCTGCGCAGGATCGTAAGCATAGAAATTCGTTCTGTTGCCAGCGTACAGCTCGAAGTACAGCTGACCGTTGCAGGGGAAGATGCTGCCGAGCCGGCCCCACTCGTCTCCCTCACGGCTGCTGAAGTCCGAGCTCTGGAAGATACGTTTGGCTGCAGTGCCGGTGCTTCGATAGGCGCCCATGTTGTAAAAGCCGTCCTGCAGGTAGTAGAACTCGCCGTCCACGGCCCAAAAGCCATGGCCATAAAACGGCGTTCGATCGTTGTTGGTGTTGGGCTCCGCAGGCAGCTCCGGCATCCCACGCCAGGGGAAGAGATAGGGCATCAGCGCAAGAAAGACGATCAAAGCGAGGATCGCGAGGATCCATAGGATCAGCGGATGGCGCGCAAAGAACTTGAGCGGCGGGGTCGCGCTCCGTACCTTTTGCATGAGTCTTCAGCTCCTTTCGCCTGACGGCAGAACGACAGGTTAGGCCTTCCTTTTGGGTCGGGGGCTCTGCCTGGAGATGGGGAAGGGGAGCGCTCTATGCGGTGGGAGCGGGCGTTTCAGTCTGGATCTTGGTGAACAGGATGTTCATATCCGTCTCGCCTTCGATGCCGGGGACCTCCTCGGTGAAGCTGTACTGCCAGATATCGATCTTGTAATAGAAACTGGGCCAGGCATGTTCCGGCAGGGCGAACCACACCAGATAGTCTGTGAGCTGTGTCAGATCATAGCCATAGTAGCCCAGGGTGCGGTTATAGTAGAGCCCCGCATCGTATCCGCCGGCCTGGATGCGGTCGCAGAAGGCGAGTGCGCATGCCGTCCGGGTCTGCATGTCCAGATCCTTGGTACGCGCGATGTCCGCGTCCTCGTTGTCGACTTTTTCCCAGTCGAAGATCACGGGCAGATCCATGACCCGGCCATGGATCCGGTCCAAAACGAAGTCGGCTTCCTCGGCGGCTTCCTCGGGCGTGATGGCCTGGGAATAGAAATACACGCCTACGCGGAGGCCGGCGGCTCTTGCGTTGAGAAGGTTGGACTCGAAAAAGGGGTCGTCGAAGAGACCGCCCTGGGTGTAGCCGCGGCGTCCGACCCGGATATAGGCGAAGTCGACCCCGGAGGCAGCCACTTTTTCCCAATCGATCTCGTGCTGATGCTCGGAGACGTCGACGCCGAGGACGGTCTCATAGTCACTTCCCCGATAGGTCGGTCTCCCGCTCACGAAACGGATCTGTTCCTGGGTGATGTCATTGATCGGGACACCTTCCAGCGGCGTCATCCAGGTCCAATCGTAACCATCGTAGATCCAGACTTGTCCCGCGTGCGGATCTTCAGGCTCTTCTTTGCGGAAGAGCGGGCGCGCCAGGACGAGCCCGAGCGCGAGCCCGATCACGAAGATGAGCACGACCAGCAAGACAGTTTGGGGACGTACCGCAGTTTTCATCGCAGTCTCCTATCATTCGTTGGTTTTCGACTGCCATGATACCACAGATGCCCGCAGATCTCAATTCCAATATCTGCGATCGCAGCAGACAGAAAGGTACTGAAAAAAGAAAAATAACAGTTGACAAAAGCGATCGATCCTGCTATTATCATCAAGCCGGTAAAAAATGCTGGTGTAGCTCAGTCGGTAGAGCAGCTGATTTGTAATCAGCAGGTCGGGGGTTCGAGTCCGTCCACCAGCTCCACCGCAAGACTGAGTTCATATGGGGGAATTCCCGAGTGGCCAAAGGGGACAGACTGTAAATCTGCTGGCAATGCCTTCGGTGGTTCGAATCCACCTTCCCCCACCAAAAGGTCCGTCCGTAAGGACGGGCCTTTTTCTATGTTTGGACATTTTGAAAGGGATCTTGCTCATGTGACGCTTTCGAGAGATCTGGACCGGAGACGGCTGCGGAGCGATCCTATCGTGATAATTAGTGCTTGCGATCTGGGGCGAAGTGTATTATAATGACCGAGCAAATGCCGGTGTGTTGGAATGGTAGACGAGGCGGACTCAAAATCCGTTGCCAGCGATGGCGTGTGGGTTCGAGTCCCACCACCGGCACCAAAAAAGTGACCTCTCTTGTCTACCACAGACAAGAGAGGTCTTATCATCGTTCATCATCAAAGGCACAGAAAGCAGATCAGGATCTCTACCTGGGGAGGTGATGCATGTGACCGGGTATATGGCTGAAATGAGAAAGCTGGTCGGTCAAAGAACGATCATACAGTGCGCCGGCAGCATCATTTGCGTAGATGAAAAAGGGCGGATCCTGTTGGGAAAACGTTCAGATGATCATCTATGGGGGTATTCCGGAGGCGCTGTTGAAATAGATGAACGTGTTGAAGACTGCGCAAAAAGAGAACTGTATGAAGAGATGGGGCTGATCGCGGAGGAACTTGAGTTTTTCTGCGTGAATTCCGGTCCGGAAGCCCATCATGTCTATCCGAACGGTGATGAAGTCTCCAATTTTGAGATCGTCTATATCTGCCGAAAATGGAGAGGCGATCCAAAACCCATAGACGGGGAAATGGAGGAACTCCGCTTTTTTGCTTGCGATGAGATCGATCTTCGTGAGATCTCTCCTCCGATACGTCCTGTAGTAAAAGCATATATTTTGAGGGAAGATCTGTAGATCCCGGCCTATCGTGTTTTTCGGACGAGTCTTTTGTGCGGCCTTTCGAATGATCAGATCGCTTTGCTATACTTTTGCGTGGTCTTTCGCAACAAAGCGATCTCTTGTGTCAGACAGGATAAGAGAGGTGTTTTTGCTGTTTTCCGTGACCGGCTATGATGTGATGCACTCGAAAGATCGAGAGCTGGTATGGGAGCGAAGATGATGCCGGCTGGTGCCGATCCGTCGCAGCATCTGTCGATGTCTCCTGCGCGGTGTGTTCGGCATGCGATCTTACAAAGATCTTACAATTCGTTCATCCCCTATTCAGCATTTTTCACCGAGCGTATGCTATTATAATAACACACGAGAGTTTCGGACATACGGACGACTGGCGGCTCTCCTGCCCGATGCCGCAGCCTTGCAGCGGATGAGCCTACGGATGGGCGAGCCCGAGAAAGCCAGTAAGACTCTTACCTTAGGCGTGGTCCAAATGGCGGACCACGCCTAAGACCATTTTGGGCGCGCCAAAGGCTCTTGCATCCACCATATGACCGTGATAGAATAAGAATATGATAACTGGTGAAGCTGTGGAGGAGCGGCGCTATCTCTCCGAACGGATCCGGATCGTCCCGGGGGAGCGTGTGACGCGAACAACAGCTGCGAGCATGTCGCCGACGAGAGCGGAGAGATTACCTGCCGGTGTCCTGTAGGCATTCCGGAGAGGACTCAGCACCAGGATAAAGCCGAAAAGCTTCTCAAGTTTGATCGGTAGATCTGCGTTGTCGCGATCAAGTATCGTATCTAACGAGAAAACATGTTATCAAGAAAGGAAGTATCCCCATGCATGAGATCACGCTGACCGTATCCAATTTCGAAGAAGAAGTCCTTCATTCCGACATCCCCGTACTGGTCGACTTTTGGGCGACATGGTGCGGGCCCTGCCGCATGATCGCGCCCATCATCGCCCAGATCGCGGAGGAGCACGCGGGCGAGTTCAAAGTCGGCAAGGTGGATGTGGACGAGCAGCCGGAGCTCGCCATCCGCTATGGCGTCTCCAGCATCCCGACCCTGATCGTCTTCAAAAACGGCCAGAAAGTCAACGCGTCCGTCGGAGCGATCCCCAAACCCATGATCCTGGATCTGATGAAGTGAACGAACAAAAGCAAGGCCCCTGCAGATCATATCTGCAGGGGCTTTGCTTTTTCTTACGTTCCGTTCTGTTCATTTCCCGGCTTCCGGGATACAATGCATCTGCGTCTGCCCCAGGACACGAAAGCCCTCGCCGGAAGGGGAGAGGCGTCGCAGCCCGTGGTCGATCGCGCGGAGCTTCAAATAGAGCGCCAAGGCTTTGGAGCCCTCGAACTGGGGCGGGAACTGGGAGACGTGACAGGAAAAGATGGCGTCCAGCTGTCGGGGGAGATAGCCTCTCGTATCCACGATGCGATCCGGCTTCGCGGTCATATAGAAGGCGATCGCCTGGACATCGGCCGCATCCGCGACATAGGCCGCCATCAGCTCTTGATACGGCGCAAAGCATGCGACCTTGCGGGCGATGTCGCCCACGCGGCGATGGTCTACATGGCATTCGCTGGTCACGTCCGGATCTGGCGCGAAGATCAGATCCGGCTTGAAGTTGCCCACGACGCGGGCGACGGCTCGAAAGAGCGCGTCTTCCGCATAGAGCCCGCCATCACTAAAGTCCAGGAAGCGCAGATCCTGGACGCCCAGAAGCGTGGCGGAGCGGTGCGCTTCTTCCCGCCGGATCTCCACCAGGCCCTCCGGCGTGGTGCCGGCCGGGGCATTGCCCAGACCATAGCGACCGTCTGTACAGATCAGGAAGCAGACTTGCTTCCCTGCAGCTGCAAGTTTCGCCGCAGTGGCGCCCGCACCGATCTCGATATCATCCGGGTGCGGACCGATGAACAGGTAGCGCTGAAAACGCTCCAGCCGGGGCAGGGGAGCGGCGACACGGAGCACGAGAGACGTCAGGCTCATGGCTCTTTGGGCTCCTGCCCTCTGGCATCCAGCTCTTTGCAGATCCGGTCATATTCCGGCTCGTCCAGGATGTAGTGCTTCTTATAGAGCACATAGGAGATCAGCATCAGCAGGAAGGGGAGGACCGTCATCACCAGGAGCAGCCCGCTGCTCTGCACGGGCTCCACGTCCTGCAGAAGAACGGCGATCTGCTCGTTCTTGCTGGCTTCGGAGATCAGCTGTTCGTTCGCCTGGGTCTCCAGCGCGGCGATGCCGTTGGTATACTGCAGGATCCGGAAGATCACATAGGTGAGATAGGCGATCGCGACGTTCAGGGCGGAGGCGAGCTTCGTGATGAAGGGTCGCAGGGAAGTGATGATGCCTTCGTCCCGCGTCCCGCGCTTGAGCTCGTTGTACTCCACGGTGTTCATGACGGAGATCATCATGATGAGATAGAAGCCGTACTGGCCGAAGCAGGAGAACATGTAGCCCAGAGTGACGAGGACGAACTTCAGATCGTAGCCGGCCAGATAGGAACTGCCTTTTTGGAGGATCAGGCACGAGAAGAGCATCAGGGCGTAGCCGAAAGAGGCCACCAGCATCATGATATCCATGAAGCGTTTGCGATGCATATGGCGGGAGATCGCGGGGTAGAAGATCATCAGGAAGCCTGTGACCGCCATGCCGACGATCTGGAAGAGCGAAAAGAAGCCGCCCTCGTACCCGAATTCAACGTAAATGTAGGTCTGGCCGATGCCGGAGAGGACGACGCCGTTACCGATCTGCTGGATCAGGAGGATCAGCGAGATCCAGAGGAGCTGATCGTTGCCGCTGATGGTGTCCCAGATCTTTTTGAAGCTCACCGGCGGCACGGGCTCGTCGGCGTAGTTGCGCTGTTCCTTGACGCCGAACACGGTGAAGGCGAGGAATGCCGGCGCAAGGATCGCGATCGCCAGTGCGATGACGCCGTAAGCCGTGATGGCGTTGCCGCCGATGGCGTGCTCGCCGTTGGTGAGCATGGGGATCAGGACCGATGCGGTCAGACCGCCGATGCCGGCAAAGAGGGTCGCCCTAGCGGTGAACTTGTTGCGGGTATCCGCGTCGGAGCTCAGAGCGGGGACCATCCCCCAGTAGGAGATGTCGTGCATGGTATAGGTGATGCTGTACAGGAAATACATGATCCCGAAGAACACCACGAAAGGCCAGCCGCGCAGCTTCACGTTGAAGGTGAGATAGATCACCACAGAGGTGGTGAGGATGCCGATGACCAGCCAGGGCTTGAATTTGCCCCAGCGCGTGCGCGTGCGTTCGATGATATTGCCCATGATGGGATCGTTCAGCGCGTCAAAGATCCGGGCGGCGATCATGATGATCGTGATGACGCCGAGCTGAGCGCTGTCAAGGCCCTTGGTGAAAAGCACGAAGGCCAGCAGATAGCTGGTGATCAGATTGTATACCATGTCTCTGCCCACCGTGCCGAGGGGGAACATGATCAGGTTGCGTTTGGTGATCTGCTTGTTTTCCATCGTATCGACCCCTTTCTGCCCCGATGATACCATGGAGCGCTCCGTTCCGCAAGAACTTTTCGGACTGACGCGGGGAGAGACAGGATGCGCTCCGTTCCCGTGCGCGCAGACTTAAGAGCCGTTCCACTTCCGCTTTGGTGGTATCGCACTAATGAAATAAACAGACTTTTCCCTCTGACAGCTGCTCTTTTTCGTCGTTCTGCACCCTTGACGCGGAGCGTGGCCGGGTATAATATCTTGTCCGTGGGCAGACCACAGTGGACCGTGCGTGACACGGTCCAAATACTTTTATGAAATGAGGCGAGACCAATGAAAGCAGTTACGGATCTTTTCGGCGAGAATGTGTTCAACGACGCGATCATGCGACAGCGTTTGCCCAAAGAGGTCTTTCTGCAGGTCCAACGCTCCATCGTGGACGGGAAACGCCTTGACAGCTCTGCTGCGACCGTGGTGGCCAACGCCATGAAGGATTGGGCCATCGAAAAAGGCGCCACTCATTTTTCTCACTGGTTCCAACCCATGACCGGCATCACCGCTGAGAAGCACGAGAGCTTCCTCTCGCCGATCGGCGGCGGAAGGATCATCATGGAATTCTCGGGCAAGGAGCTGATCCAGGGGGAGCCCGATGCATCCAGCTTCCCCTCCGGCGGTCTGCGTGCGACCTTTGAAGCGCGGGGCTACACGACCTGGGATCCAACCTCCTACGCCTTCATAAAAGATGGGATCTTGTGCATCCCGACAGCGTTCTGCTCCTACGGCGGCGAAGCGCTGGACAAAAAGACCCCGCTGCTGCGCTCCATGGAAGCGATCGACCGCCAGGCCATGCGCGTCCTGCGCCTCTTCGGGAACGACCAGGTCACCTCTGTCAAGACCACAGTCGGGCCGGAGCAGGAGTATTTCCTTGTTGACCGCCATGTGTTCGAACGCCGCAAGGACCTGATCTATACCGGCAGGACCCTGTTCGGCGCGCGTCCGCCCAAGGGCCAGGAGATGGACGACCATTACTTTGGCGCGATCAAGCCACGCGTGGCCGCTTTCATGCGCGAGCTGAACGAGGAGCTCTGGAAGCTCGGTGTGATGGCCAAGACCGAGCACAACGAGGTCGCTCCCGGCCAGCACGAGCTGGCGCCGATCTTTACGACGACGAACATCGCGGCCGACCACAATCAGCTGACCATGGAGATGATGCGCAAGATTGCGAAAAAGCACGACATGGTCTGCCTGCTGCACGAGAAGCCCTTCGCCGGCCTCAACGGCAGCGGCAAGCACAACAACTGGTCGATCAGCACTAACACCGGCGTGAACCTTCTGGAGCCTGGCGAGACCCCCTATGAGAACGCCCAGTTCCTGCTCTTCCTCTGCGCGGTGATCCAGGCGGTGGACGATTTTCAGGACATGCTCAGGATCTCCGTTGCTTCTGCTGCGAACGATCACCGTCTCGGCGCCAACGAAGCGCCCCCGGCGATCGTGTCGATCTTCCTCGGGACGGAGCTGGAGAACATCCTGCGCGCCATCGAGAACGACGAACCTTATGGCAACTGCGAAAAGGAGCTCATCAAGGTCGGCGTACACGTCCTGCCCAAGT
>JAFZOC010000169.1 GCA_017550765.1 Oscillospiraceae bacterium | reverse complement strand
TCTATCGGGAGAAGAAGCACGCCAGCATCGGCAGCTACGCCCCCATGCCCGTCTTCGTCACCGACACCGGCCGGATCATCCGCTTCGACACCGCCTCCGACGGCTATGCCGACTTCGGCAAGGATGCCTACAGCTTCGTCTACGACGCCTGTCCCGCCTCGCTGACGCTGCAGAAGGGGAGCAGCTACCGGGAGATCGCGGCCCTGCTCTCCGCCCAGGTCCCCGGCCGGCAGTATCTGCCCGACTGGTGCTTGGACGGCATGATCCTGGGCGCCCAGGGCGGCCGTGAGGCCGTGCTGGAGAAGACCTTCTCCCTGCTGGACCAGGGGGCGGAGATCTGCGGCGTTTGGAGCCAGGACTGGTCCGGCTGCAACAAGACGATCATGGGCTACCAGGTCTGGTGGAACTGGGAGGCGGACGAGAGCCTCTATCCCGACCTGAAGGGCATGATCGAAGAGCTCAGGGCACGGGGCGTTCGTTTCCTGGCCTACATCAACCCCTATCTGGTGAAGGACAGCCGGCTCTACACCTACTGCAAGGACAAGGGCTATCTGATCCGCAAGCGGGACGGCAGCATCTACCACATCAAGTCCACCACCTTCGACGCGGGCATGCTGGACCTGACCGACCCCGAGGCGGTGCGCTATATCAAGGACGTGCTCATCAAGCAGAACATGCTGGACCTGGGCGTCTCCGGCTGGATGGCGGACTTCGGGGAGTATCTGCCACTGGACTGCGTGCTCCACGAGGGGGACCCCGCCCTGCTCCACGACCAGTGGCCGGTGCTCTGGGCCAAGGTCAACCGGGAGGCCATCGAGGAATACGGGAAGGAGGACGTGTTCTTCTTCAGCCGCTCCGGCTACACCGGGATCCAGACCTATGCCCCCATCCTCTGGAACGGGGACCAGCACACCGACACCACGAAGGACTACGGCATGCCCTGCGTGATGCCCGCCAGCTTCTCCCTGGGCTTCTCCGGGGCCCCCATGGTCCACTGTGACATCGGCGGCTTCTTCTCCTTCGGCAAGATGAAGCGGAGCGAGGAGCTCTTCACCCGCTGGATGGAGATGTGCACCTTCTCCCTGCTCATGCGCAGCCACGAGTCGATCCGCCCCTGGGCCAACGCCCAGCCCTACAGCGAGGGCGTGCGCCCCTATACGGTCCGCCTCACCCGGATCCACAAAGCCCTCAAGCCCTACATCGCCCACTGCGTCCATCAGGCGAGCCAGGGCCTGCCCGTCCTCCGCCCGGACTTCTGGGAGGAGATGGACCACAAGGCGGGCAGGGACATGTACGCCTACTTCCTGGGGGACGAGCTGTTCGTCTGCCCGATGCTGAAGGAGGGCGCGGACAGGCGCCGCGTGTGGCTGCCCAAGGGAAAGTGGGTCCACTTCTGGACCGGGGAGACATACAAGGGCGGCAAAAAGTACAGGGTGGACGCGCCCCTGGGCCAGACGCCGGTCTTTTACCGCAAGGACGGCGTCTTCGCGGAGCTCTTCGAGGAGGCCGCGGCCAAAGCCCGGGAGAGCGGCGGGCCCGAAAAGTGAGAACATGAGAGCAAAAGGACTTCCCGGGGGGGAAGTCCTTTTTCCTGGCGAGAAGGCCGGAAGAGCGCGGGGGGCCGCCCGCCCCACCGGCGCGGGTGGAAAGATCCGGAAAAAAGCGCCGTCTGCCCGCAGGCACATCTTGCAGATCGACGTGTCATCCTGTATAATAACTATGAGCGCACATTTTTGCTCGAAGTTCCATCGTTCCAATATGACCATCATGAGAGGGAGAGAAAAAGCATGGCTGAACTGAGACCCAAGATCGTCAAGCTCTGTCATATCGTCGGAGGACTGACCGGCGTCGTGAACAAGATCGACGAGAACGCCCCTGAGTACTATTCCCTGGCCAGCATCGTCACCGACGATGAGGCCGACGTGGCCATCGCCGCGGGCCTGCGCAAGGAGCGCACCGCGGAGTATCTGGCCAAGAAGACCGGCAAGAGCGTGGAAGAGGTGGAGAAGTTGGCCCAGCATCTGGCCTGGATCGGCGTCTTCCGCTGGACCAAGGACGAGAACGGCAAGAACACCTACTTCATGCAGATCTTCGCCCCCGGCATCATGGAGATGCTGGTGAACAACCAGGAACTGCTGGAGACCCATCCCGAAGTGGGCCGTGCCTTCGAGGAGTACACCCGCATCCGCATGCAGACCATGTCCCCGCTGATCCCCGAGGGCTACGGCCTGATGCGCGTCGTCCCCGTTGAGAGCGCCATCAAGGACATCCCCAACGTGCACCCCTACGAGAAACTCAGCTACTATCTGGAGAAGTATGACACTTTCTCCGTGTCCCCCTGCTCCTGCCGCGCCTCCCGCAGCTCCATC
>JAFZOC010000168.1 GCA_017550765.1 Oscillospiraceae bacterium | reverse complement strand
TGTTCACCAGAAGGACGATGCCGGTCAACTCTGGGCAGCGGTCCCGCAGATGCTCGACGAAAGCACGGGTCTCGCTGCCGAAGCCGCGGGCGGATACGACGGTCAGTACGGCGTCCTTGGTCTTCCACGCCTGGCGGCAAAACACATGGCGAACGGTCCCCCGGCCGCTCTGCTCGTCAAAGGCAGGGATGTCCTTTGCACGCAGAAAGTCGACGACTGCGGCGGCGCAGCGGCAGCTCAGCTCCGACTGCAGCAGACAATCCTCCACAGGGATGAGATCGTGGCTCCGCTCGCGATAGAAGCCGGCGCGCGGGCCCTCCGCGCTCTGAGAGACGGCGAAGATCGCCTTGTTGCGATAGCGATCTGTTCGCGCTGCGCCCAGGATGCGGGAGCAGCGGATCTGCTGTCTGCCGATCCGTTCCAGAGCGTCATCCACGCGCTGGCGCTTGAAGCGCAGTTCCTCCTCGTAAGACATATGACGGGTGTCGCAGCCTCCGCACTTGCCGTAGTACGGGCAGTCTGGCTGGATGCGTGCGTCTGAGGGGAGGAGCAGGCGCTCGCGGCGCGCATAGACGGCATTGCTGGCGACCTTCACGATGCGCAGTTCCCATTCCTCGCCAGGAAGGGCGCCTGGGACGAAGACTGCCCGGCCATCCAGATGGCAAACGCCGGCAGCGTCTGAGCTCCATCCGTCGATCCGACCGATGTGTATGCTGTTTTTCTGTATTTTTTCCATATATGTCATCATATCATAAGCGCAGCGCGCTGACAATGCGGGGAGCAAAATTGATCTGGAAAACTTTTTGCGCTCATATCTGCGTCAAGATCACAGATACTAGTCCTGACTTTCTTGAGGAGGCGCAAAATGAAACACAAGATCATTTTATCTATCATCGCTATCCTGCTCTGCCTCGCGCTGTGCGGCTGCGGCATGTCCCGCAACGACGATACCCACAGACGAGACGACATGGACCTTTTCCCGGAGACGAGCCCGGCCCTCGACCCTGACCGGAACGACGGCATCGTGAACGACCGTGACGGGATCATCGGCAACGGTCGAGACGATGGAAAAGGCGGAGATATCGGTGGGCGCGACGGGGACATGGCCAGCCCCAGCCCGAGCATGATGCCCGAAGTGAGCAGTACGCCCAGCACTTCGCCTACCACAGCGCCCAGCGCTACGCCGAACACCTAAAGACCTTGGCGGAGAGAGCTGGAGCCAGACACGACGCCGCGCTCTGATCGGGCCGAGCGTATCCGTCGAAAAAGCCATATGGGAATGCCCCTCGCGTGAGTATGTATGGACTCTCGCGAGGGGCGTCTTGTCCTTCTGCTCCAGCGCAGATGAACGGGCCGTCAGGATGTGCGTTTGTGACTGTAGCTCTCGGGGTCGCCGTAACCGAAGATCTCGCGGATCTCCTTGTACCATTCGTAGTATTCGCCTTCCCGGACCTTCCGCCAGCCGACCTCGTGGATATCGTGACCATCGTATGTGATGCGGCAGCCCGGGAGCTGTTTCGCCATCTCTTCGATCTGCTCGCGCGGGATCTCGGTGCGGGCGGCATGGAAGAGCTCAAGCTGATCGAGCCCATAGAGCGGGCGGATATCCGTGACGGTGCTGTAGGAGATGTTGAGCATCCGCAAGT
>JAFZOC010000167.1 GCA_017550765.1 Oscillospiraceae bacterium | reverse complement strand
GAGGACGGCTACATCGACGTGGTCATCAACGAACCCTCCAGCTAAACGAACCTGGGCTACGCCAGATCCAACGAGTTCCACACATACCCCACCACCAATCTGCACTTCGTGGCCTTCAACGAGGAGAGCACCCTGGGCAAGTACAGCATCTTCCGCATCGCCATGCAGCACGCCTTCGACCGGGCCTATCTGGTGGAGCTGCTCCACGGCAACGCCGTGGCGGCGGCCCTGCCCATGTACCCCACCTGCGCGGCCTATCCCCGCGCCCTGGAGGAGCGGCTGAGCTACGACCTGGAGGCGGTGAAGAACATCCTGGTCAACGCCGGCATCCAGGACTATGACGAGGACGGGCAGCTGGAGTTCATGTCCGGCTCGCCCCAGGAGATCGACATCCACTTCGTGGTCTGCGCCGACAGCAGCGCCAAGTGCGGCATCGCCCGCCGCTTCCAGGAGGACATGGCCTCCATCGGCCTGAAAGTCACCGTCCATGAGCTCACCTGGGCCCAGTATCTGAAAGCGCTGGAGGAGGGCGAGGTCGCGGAGGGCAAAAAGGCGGTGACCATGGACATGTACTATGGCGAGGTCCGCCTGCGCAACAACTTCGACCTGACGGAGCTCCTGCAGCCCCGCACCAAGGACAACGAGCTGACCAACCTGAACTATTCCCGCTCCCGGGACACCAGCATCGAGGCGCGCATCGAGCAGTACCTGGCCGCCTCCGAGGGCGCCAGGGCCGACGTCTACTATCAGCTCTGCGACTACATCACCGGGACCACGGGCTCTCTGATCGCCATCGGCTTCGAGAAACAGCAGATCATCACCCGGCGCGGCGTCTGCAAGGGCATCGATCCGAACTTCGGCGACCCGCTGTTCGGCTTCGCCAACTGGGAGATCTTTTTCGACGAGGACCCGAAAGCGCCGCCGGCGCTGGAGAACGAACAAAACGACACGCAAGACGATACAGAAAGGATGACCACCAATGACTGACAGAGAACTGATGTCCATGGCCAAGGAGGCGTCCCTGAACGCCTACGTCCCCTACTCCCGCTTCTCCGTGGGCGCCGCCCTGGAGTGCACCGACGGGACCGTCTTCACCGGCTGCAATGTGGAGAACGCCGCCCTGGGCGACACCATCTGCGCCGAGCGCACCGCCTGTGTCAAGGCCGTCAGCGAGGGCCATCGGGAATTCCGGCGCATCGCCATCTATGCCGACAGCGAGAACTGGTGCACGCCCTGCGGCTCCTGCCGTCAGTTCCTGGCGGAGTTCTCCCCGGAGATGGAGGTGCTCTGCGCCAAGGCCGGCGGCCGCTATGTGAGCTACAAGCTCAAAGAGCTGCTGCCCCACGGCTTCAATTACTGACCCGGTGCGTCCGTGGCGACTGCCGCCCGAGGGCGGAGCGCCGCGGGAGAAGAGAGGTGAGCGCCTTTGCGGGCGACCGTCAAAACACAGCGGTCCGTGGCGACCGCGGCGATCCTTGCGGCTGTGTTCGCGGGGGTCTTCCTTGCCACGCGCCTGACGCCGCTGGTGGCGGACGACTTCAACTACGCCTTCTCCTGGAGGAGCGGGGAGCGCATCCGCGATCTGGGCGAAGTGATCGGCTCCATGTCGGTCCATCGCGACTGTACCAACGGACGCGTCTTCGCCCACGGGCTGCTGCAGACCTTCAGCTTCCTGCCGGGCTGGATCTTCGTGCTCTGCAACGCGCTGGTCGGCCTGGGACTGGCGCAGATGCTGCGCCGCTATTTGGAGCGGTGGAGCGGCCGGCCCCGGCCGGGGCTGCTGCTGCTGTGCGTGGCGATGCTCTGGATCTGCATGCCGGTCTATGGGCAGGTCTTCCTCTGGAGGGACGGCGCCTGCAACTACGGCTGGGGCCTGCTGCTGGCCCTGGCGCTGCTCTATCCCTTCTTCCTGGCGCTCCGGGAGGAGCCGGAGCTGCCCCTGCCGCTGCGGATCGCCTGTCTGCCGCTGGCTTTCCTGGCCGGCGCCTGGTCCGAGCACATCTCCTTCGCCGCCCTGGCGGCTGCGGGCTTCGTGACGCTGGCGGTCTGGATCCGACGCCGCAGAGCGCCGGTCTGGCTGCTGGCGCTGCTGCTCTGCGGCGGGGCGGGCTATCTGTATCTGATGCTGGCGCCGTCCATGCTGGGGGCCAACGCCGGGGATCGGGGCAGCCTCTCCCTGAGGGCTCTTGTCCAGCCTCTCCGCGCCCTGTGGGAAAAGCTGGCGCTGCTGCCCGCCGGGCAGCTGCTCGTCCCTGCGGCGCTGATCCTCGCGCTGGGCCTGCTGGTGGTCTGGCGGATCCGTCGGGGCCGCCGGAGCGCGCTCTGTCTGCTCTGCGCCGTCGGAGCCGGGGCCTGCGCCCTGGGCGTCGCTGTCGCGGCGCTGCTGGCCCTGCGGGCGGGGAAGGGCGTCTATGGGCTCGTCTCCTCCTCGGCGGTGGGCCTGCTGCTGGCGCTGGGCTGGGCCCTGGGCCTCTTCGCGCTTGCGCTGCACCGGGGGGCGGGGAAAGAGGTCCTGCTCTTCCCGGTCCTGCTGTTCCTGGGCGGGCTCTGCTCCCTGGTGCCCTTCGCCTTCGCGTCCTATTTCCCGGCCAGAGGCTGTGCGGTGCTGGTGCTCTTCTCCGTGCTCAGCGGCGCCCTTGCGGCGGCGGAGCTGGAAGAGGATCGCGGGCCGCGCATCGCGGCGGCGGCCGTGCTGCTGGTCTTCGCCCTGGACCTGGCCCTGGGCGGCGCGGACATCCTGGCCGTCCATCGCAGCGAGCGGCTGCGGCAGAGCAGGATCGAAGCGGCGCTGCAGGGAGACGGCCATGTGTCCGCGCCGGCCCATCCGGTGCGCAGCAAGTACAGCGCCCAGTACGGTCTGGAAGACATCAACGAGCGGGGCGACTGGCCCAACGACGAGATGGCCCGGTACTACGGCTTCATCCAGATCCTGCGGGAAGACCCGCCCGACGCGGCGGGCTGAGCCCAAGCTCCGGCACCCTTTCCGGGGCCGGGACACAGCCGCCCCGACGGCGGCGGCCGGACAGGCCCGTACAGAGAGCCAAATAAAGAGACCGATCCCCCGGATGCCGCAGCGGCGGCGTCCGGGGGATCGGCACTATTTCTGTGGTGGCGTGTGGGTGTTCACGGAGGCGTGCGCGGGGACCGTGGAGCCGGGGGGCCGATAGTCTTTAGCGGGAGGTGTCCAGATAGACCCGGTCCTTCTCGTAGAAGACCTGGACGCCTACATTGCGCCAGTTCTCGGGGTCTTCGGTGATGTCGTCGAAGAAGAGGAGGTAAGGCGGATCGCTGTAGGGACGCAGCCGGGCTTCCCGGACCGCGGGATCGTGGAGGATCTCGAAACGCTCCCGGTTCTCCCGGGCGTAAGTGGCGGCCTGGTCGGTGCGCAAGGCGGTGTATGCGCTGGCGACAGAGATCCCGCCGCTGATCTTGGCCGAGATGCCCAGGCACAGCAGGCACAGGGCCAGGCAGCCGAGCACGGGCAGCAACTTCGGCTGCCGCGCATCGCTCCCGGCTCCGCGGCGCTGGCGGATCCAGCCGACCCAGTAGAGCACGTTCAGGCCCAGGAGCAGGAGATAGGCATAGAAGATGATGTCCACCAGACGCCAGTCGCCCCGGCTGCCCAAGGCGTACATGGTGGGGCAGAACATGGCCGAATACAGGCAGAAAGAGTAGAGCGACACGAGGCCCGGGAAGCGGAAGCGGAACGGAGTGGCCGGGACCGCATGCCAGAACAGATAGCCCAGCAGCAGCATCGCTGCGATCACTGGCAGGCGGGTCCATTTCAGACCGAGGAGCACGGCTTCCCGGAAGGAGAGCATGATCGCCTGGACCGCATTGGGCGTGTGGTCCACAGCCTGAGCGCGGATGGCGTTGCCGGGAGCGGCGATGTTGATGATGAAGCAGCCCAGCATCACCAGCGCGGGAGCCAGCAGACGCAGGGCGGGCGCTCTCTTCCGGAAGACCAGCAGCGACCCGATGGCGCTGACAGACAAGATCGCGAGACTGAGCCCCGTGACCAGGTTCCCGCCGCCCAGGAAAGCTGCCAGCAGGCAGAGCCCCAGGATCCGCCCGATGCCGCCCTGCCGGGCGGTGCGCACCGCCAGCGCCAGCGCCGCAAGGGCGATCCCGAAGAAAAAGGTATAGTAGACGGAGCCGTTGAACCAGTAGAAAGATTGGGCCGGGATCGGCACCAGCAAGATCCAGAGGATCCCGACCGTCCCGGCAAAGATCGCGCCGAGGGAGCGCGGCAGGTCCAGCACACGGCGGAACAGCACCAGAGACAGCAGGAACAGCCCGAGCAGCAGGCTCCCCAGCATGAGCCAGGGCGTTATGCAGTAGAGGTCCTCGCTGAATACAGAGGGCTGCAGGCACATGAGGAAGATGGCGGAATAGCTCCCCTGCCAGATCTCATAGGTGACCCGGGTGCGCTCCACGGCGGCGCCGAGGATCTGAGCCGGAGCACCGCCATGGACATAGACCAGGCGGGCGTTGACGCCGTAGTTGTAATCGTCGGCGCAGGGGACGTCATAGTGTCCCATCATGAGCAGGGGGATCAGGGCGAGCAGGAGCGCCGCCAGCACCAGCGCCGCCAGCGCGCGGTAGGAGATGTCCCGTTTCGAAAGAGCCTTCACATGGATGCCCCTCTTTCTTTTCCTATGGTACGAGAGATGCGATAGCCGGAGCAGCGCCATCTTAACATAGGCACGGGGGGAAGTCAAGGAAGGCGGCCCGGGAGAGCGGGCCCGCCGGCGAGCCCGTCCGCCCGGGCGGAACGGTCTTCCGCCGGCGCATGTTATGCCCGCCGATGGACACCATATATATAATGTAGGAGACGGGCGGGAGCGATATCTTGTGTCCGCTGGACGAAGGAAGGGCGCGAGGGGGAGCGTCTGTAACCGTTTTGAGATCATTTTTGTAGCTATGCACAAAGATCAGGGAAAAATTTCTGACAAAAATACTGAATTTGTACTTGACAGGAGGGTGGGAGCCTGCTACAATAGCGGAGCGCGTGTGCGAGAGCACGGGCGTATTATGCGAAGAAGCGGGAGATTGCTCGGGAGACCGAGGTAACTTCCGTGGAGTATGTCCGGTGTCGGAGGTATATCCGGCACGCGATCGGGCGGCTGGAACTTGATCTTGTGCACGCGTATATCGCGTGAGCGGGGACGACCGGCCAAAAGGGATTGGCCGGTATGTTTTTCGGGCACGGTCTGATACGCACGGTTGTGTGTACAGAAAAAGTTCCGTCCGTACGCATAAGAGGGCGCAGCCAATGGCGCCAAAGAAACGTACGAAAAAAAGGAGAACACTGAACATGGCAAGCAACAAGAACATGATCCGCATCCGCCTCAAGGCCTACGACCACCAGCTGATCGACAAGGCCGCCGAGACCATCGTCGAGGCCGCCAAGCGCACCGACGCCAAGGTGTCCGGCCCCATCCCCCTGCCCACCAAGACCGAGATCGTCACGATCCTCCGTGCCGTCCACAAGTACAAGGACAGCCGTGAGCAGTTCGAGCGCCGCACCCACAAGCGCCTGATCGACATCATGAGCCCCACCCAGAAGACCGTGGAAGCCCTGATGAACCTGGAAGTCCCCGCCGGCGTGGAGATCGAGATCAAGCTCTGAGCCCCCGCAAGACGAGCCGGCAGCCCCGAGGGCTGCGCGCTCAAGACCAACTCACATGACCCACAGTCCGTAGCTTGCGAATGCGGACGGTCAAGTTGCCAGCCTCTGGACGGGCAGACCTCCCGGGCCAAGCGAGGCAACCAATAACCTAAGGAGGAAAAAATATGAAGAAAGCCATCATCGGCAAGAAGGTCGGCATGACGCAGATCTTCGACGAGACGGGCAAGGTCATCCCCGTCACGGTCATCGCGGCCGGCCCCTGCACTGTGGTCGCCAAGATGAGCAAGGAAAAGGAAGGCTACGAAGCTGTCCAGCTCGGCTACGAGGAAGTCGCCGAGAAGAAGCTCCCCAAGCCTGAGCAGGGCCACCTGAAGAAGGCGGGCGTCGCTCCTGTCAAGTACCTGAAGGAGTTCCGCCTGGAGGACTGCAGCAAGTACGAAGTCGGTGACACCGTCAAGGCCGACGTCTTCGCCGAAGGCGACAAGGTCGACGTCACCGGTACCAGCAAGGGCAAGGGCTACGCCGGCGTCATCAAGCGCTTCGGCCAGGGCCGCACCCCCACCAGCCACGGCGGCGGCCCCGTCCATCGCCACGCCGGTTCCATGGGCTCCAGCACCGATCCTTCCCGGATCTTCCCGGGCAAGAAGCAGGCTGGTCACCTGGGCGACGAGCAGGTCACGGTCCAGAACCTGGACATCGTGAAGGTCGACCCCGAGCTCGACCTGATCGCCATCCGCGGCGCCGTCCCCGGCCCCAAGGGCAGCATCGTCTACATCAAGAACACCGTCAAGACCCAGCCCGTCAAGAAGGGCGAGGCTGCTAGCGTCAGCATCAACCCGCAGAAGCAGTCCGCGCGCGTCAACCCGCAGAAGGCTTCCGCACGTACCAAGTAAGGAAAGGAGAGCAGCATAAATGCCTAAAGCGAATGTTTACAACATGGCAGGCGAGATGATCGGCGAGATCGAGCTCTCCGAAGCCATCTTCGGCATCGAGCCCAACAAGAGCGTGCTCCACGATTCCGTGAAGAACCACCTGGCCAACTGCCGTCAGGGCACACAGAGCACGCTGACCAAG
>JAFZOC010000166.1 GCA_017550765.1 Oscillospiraceae bacterium | reverse complement strand
GGTCCCGCTCGGGGGACCTGCCGGGCTGACGCGGCCGGGGCAGAGACGTCCTTCTCTGCCGAAGAGATCATCTCTTTCTGGCGGGGCCCTTCTCCACGACGTCCATCACGCCGTCGTGGTCGGAGTCCATGAGGTTGGGGGTCATCTCCTCGCGGAGGGTGACGCCGCGGGCGATGCGCTGCTTCTCCACCATGTCGGAGATCAGCTCCTTGACCTCCCGGGACTTCTTGACGCGCCTGATGTCGAACTCGCCGGAGGTCTTGTCTGAGGAGCAGCAGTGGATGGTGCCGACACGGTCGAACCGCTCGAACAGGGAACGCTTCAAAGAGACGTCGAGGATCCGGTAAAGGCGGATCTCGTCCTCGGTCTGCTTGAACACGCCCTTGATGATGAGGAGCTTCTCATCGGTGAGGATATACCTGGTGAAGGACCAGGGAAGGCCGAAAATGGTGCGCTTGCGGTCGCTCCAAACGGTATTGTTGGGGAGCTTTGCCATAGAATAACGCCTCGCTTTCTGATATTAGTCTCAACAGGGTCGGGATGCGGGGGATCGGCTGCCTGCGCAGGCAGATCGCTTTTATTCCACCGTGACGGACTTGGCAAGATTTCTGGGCTTGTCGACGTCGCAGTCGCGGAGCAAAGCAATGTAGTAGGCGAAGGTCTGCAGGGGGATGATGGTCAGGCTGGGCTGAAGCATCGGATGGGTCTCGGGCACAGTGATGACGGAGGGGATGGTCTTTTTGATCTCCGCCTCGTGCTTCTCTGTGGTGACGCCGAAAACGTCGGCGCCGCGGGCGCGGACCTCCTTGACGTTGGACATGGTCTTATCAAACAGAGAGTCCACCGTCGCCACCGCCACCACCAGGGTGCCCTCCTCGATGAGGGAGATGGGGCCGTGCTTGAGTTCGCCGGCTGCATAGGCCTCGGAGTGGATATAGGCGATCTCCTTCAGCTTCAGGCTGCCCTCAAGGCAGATGGCGCTGTCCACGTTGCGGCCGATGAAGAAGGCGTCGTGTACCTTGAAATACTGCTCGGCATAATAGCGGATCTTCATCACGTTGTCGGTGGTGAGGCAAAGGGCGATCTTCTGGTCGAGCTTCATGAGCTCGTTGACGATGGTCGTGTACTCCTCGGGGCGGATGGTCTCGAGCAGATCGGCGATGTACAGGGCGATGAGGTAGATCACCGACAGCTGGGTGGAGAAGGCCTTGGTGGTGGCCACAGCGATCTCGGGGCCTGCCCAGGTGTAGATGACGTCGTCCGCCTCCTTGGCGATGGCGGAGCCCACCACGTTGACGATGGCGAGGGTCCTGGCCCCCTGGCGCTTGGCCTCCACGAGGGCAGCCTTGGTATCGGCGGTCTCACCGGACTGGGAGATGATAAGAACCAGGGTATCCTTGCCCAGGACGGGCTCGGAGTAGCGGAACTCGGAGGCCAGGATCGGCTCCACTGGGATGCGGCAGGTCTTCTCCAGGATGTGCTTGCCGAGGCAGCCCACGTAGTAGGAGGAGCCGCAGGCCACGATGTAGATCCGCTTGAGATCCTCCAGATATTCCTTTGAGAGCTTGATATCGTCCAGAACGACGCGGCCGTCACGGATGCGGGGAGACAGGGTGCCCTTGACAGCCTTGGGCTGCTCGTTGATCTCCTTGATCATGAAGTGGTCGTAGCCGCACTTCTCCGCCGCGGAGATGTCCCAGTCGATGGTCTCGGGGGTCTTCTCCACGGGATCGTAGAAGGCGTCGTAGAACCTGGCGGAGTCCTTGG
>JAFZOC010000165.1 GCA_017550765.1 Oscillospiraceae bacterium | reverse complement strand
AGCTGCTGGAGAGCGCCGTCTGGACCGACGAGGGAAGCCGCGAGCACATCGAGGAGATGGAGGAGCGCTGCGGCGCACACAAAGCCCTGCGCTGCGAATATAACGGCAAGCAGTACCGCATCAGCTCCGGCAACGGCATCCAGCTGATCGAGAGCGGCGGCACCGCCGACGAGCGGGTGGTGGGCTCCCTGCCAAAGAGTAGCGGCTCGATCCTGTTCTTCACCCTGTGGCTGACCCTGGCGCTGACGGTGGCGCTGGTGTGGATCGCGGCGAAAGGCCTGCGCCGCCGGAGGCGCAGGGAGGCCGAGCGCGGCCCCGAGAAGGAAAAAAAGAGCTGGGCGGTATCCGACAAAGAGCGATAAGCGAGGCGTTGGCTGCCCGCTGGCGCTGGTCCATCTGACCAGAATACGGAGTCCAAGCTCGATCGGTCTGATCGCATGGCTCTAGGGGTGTGAACATGTACTATCGCTCCTTCTTTGTCGGATCTGAGGATCCATATCTGGTCGTCGGCAGACATGATCTGGACGATCTGCTCTCGATAGACTATTGTGAGACCAATATCGCAGTCGAGATGGACGCGCTTGAAGCGTTGCGTTTTTTCCCCAATACAAAGAAACTTGTCATCCTGCCTGGGGAAGTCAAGGGTCTTGACACGTCTTTCCTGAAAGATATGCGGATCGAGAGCCTGAAGCTAGACTACTATTCTGATGAGATCGACGAATACGCGGTCGACTTGAGATCCTTCCCGCACCTGAAGTTCTTATCGACCAGGACATCTCGAAACTATGTCTTTCTTCCAAGCTGCAGAGGACTGGAAACGCTCGTCGTTCAGGAATGGCTGGAAGATGACCTTTGCACGATCAGTGGAAGTACGATCGTGACCTTGAACTTGACAGGAGGGAGATCGCGAAGCCTGGCCGGCGTAGAGTCTCTTCCTGTGCTACGTGCTCTTTCCATTTCGTATCAGAGACGGCTGACGGATGTCTCCTGTCTGTCGCGCTGCGATCGCCTGGAGGGCTTGCGGATCGAGAAGTGCCCAAAAGTCGATCTTACGGCTTTACCGGCACTCCCGGAACTACAGCTCATCTATCTCTCCGCAAACGCACCGGTCGAAAACATAGACTTTCTCAAGAGATCGCCGAAGCTACGATACTGTATCCTGGATGTGAAGATCCGGGATATCGATCTTGACTACCTGAAAAAGATGGAGCATTGCGTGGTGACAAAAGGACCGCGATGGCTCACGGCGGACGACAGCGGCTTGCCGCGGATCAGGGACTTTTCCCGCGTCGTTTCCGGCTCCCCGGTCTTCAGGGCAACGCTATGTTGAAGGGATAGCGCGATAGAAAATGGATAAAGATGAAGTGTTCGCGCTGATGGGGGAATACTACGGAAACGCGAACTATAGAAGCGCGATCCGGAAGGGCTGGTCGCGCGAGGACCTCCTTTTAACAAAAGAGCTTTTGGACCGGGTGAACGCGCTGGGGTACTGCATCAGCAACGTACATAAAATGACGGAGATCGAGGACAGCAGGTTCTTGCCGATCGTCTTCGATACGCTCCACCGATACACTGCGGACAGCTTTAGGGCCGGACTTCTGCAGACGGTGTGCTTCCGGAGCTATCGGGAAGCGGTAGGAGAACTCCTGAAACTCTATGATGAGCCGAACATGCAAGACCTGCGATGGAACATCAGCGCAGCCTTGTTCCGGATCAGAGACCGAAAGATGATCCCGGCGCTATTGAAGGTCGTCCGGCGCGAGGACTACGGAAAAGAGCCGGACATGATCCTGGAGATCCTGCTGAAGTACAAGGTCGAAGCCGCGCAGGACAGGGCGACGGATCTTATCGACAAAGATCCGTTTTGGGAAAACCTTTTCCTGCGTTACGCATCGAGCTTTAAAGGTCCTGAAGTGGCTGGGCTCGTCAGATCTCGCACGGAAGCAGCAGACCCATATACAAGACAGCTTGCGAAAAAGGCCATGGCGAAAATGGAGACAGCGGTTGGAAAAGCTGAGTGACCGCGCAGGAGAGCGGCGCGTGCCGCACCGCGCTTCCCCGCAGAAATTCCGCAGTTTTGCGTAAAAAAGACTTGCAAAGCCGGACGGGCTGTGCTACAATATCTCAGCTTGCGCGGATCGTGTGTCCGCCGGCATAGAAAAAGGCGGTCCGCTGCCGTGCCTGCGTGAGAGACAGAGCCTCCGGTATTGAACGTCTAGATGAAAGAGGATCGAAAAATGGATCTGGTCAAAATTCTCAGTGAGCGGTACATGAAACCGGAGCTCCCCGAGATGAACGTGGGCGACACCGTGCGTGTCCTCGTGCGCGTCAAGGAAGGCAACCGTGAGCGTACCCAGGCCTTCGAGGGCACCATCATCGCCAAGAAGCACGGCGGCATCAACGAGACCATCACCGTGCGCCGTATCTCCTACGGCGTCGGCTGCGAGAAGGTCTTCCCGGTGCATTCTCCCTCCATCGCCTCCGTCACCACCGTCCGCAAGGGCAAGGTCCGTCGGGCGAAGCTGTATTACCTGCGCGACCGCGTGGGCAAGAAGGCCAAGGTCAAGGAGCGGCTCTGATCGACTCACATGTTTTATGGCGTCTTCCGCTGGGAGACGCCATAAAACTTATGGAGGCTCTTTTCCATGGACAAAACGACGAGAACGGAAAACGGCTGGCTGGGCCGAAACTGGCTCACGGTCCTGATCGCGGCGCAGCCCCTGCTGGACACCCTGGCCTATTTTACCCAGAACAAGGCCGGCACCGCCGCGGGCTATATCCGCCTGGCGCTGATGGTGCTGCTGCCGGTCTATGTGCTGCTGACCAAACAGCGCAAACTGCCCTTCTTTCTGGGACTTGCGGCGATCGGCGCTTTCTGTGCCCTGCATGCGCTCAACTGCCTGCGGGTGGGCTATCTGCAGCCGGCCTATGACATCGCCTACATGGCCCGGGTGGCGCAGATGCCGGTCCTGTGCCTCAGCTTTATCTGGCTGATGGAGAGCGAACAGACCCGCCGGCAGGCCTATCGCGGCATCGTGACAGCTGCGCTGATCATGGCGGTCTCCGTGCCCATCGCATGGATCACCGGGACCGGCAACGTCACCTATGGGCCGGGCTTGGGCTATAGCGGCTGGGTCATCGACGACAACCGCTGCGCCAACAGCATCCTGCTGGTGACGCTGTCCTGCTTTGACGTCTGGTACGCCGTGAAGACCCAGCGCAAGTGGCTCTCGGTGCTGATCCCGGTGGCGGTGGCGACCTTGTTCCTCACGAACGGCACCAAGGCCTGCTACGTCTCCCTTTTCGCGATCTTCGCTGCCTACGCGGGATATCTGGTCCTGCGCGCAGCGCTGGGGATGGAAAAACTCAGGAAGCTCCTGCTAATCGTGCTGGTGCTTCTGATGGTCTTCGCCGTCGTCGTCTATCCTTACACGCCCCGGTATCGGGTGGACCAGCACCTGGCCAAGGAGGACAGCAGCGGCGAGATCGAGGCGACCCTGTTGGCCATGGGCATCGACGTGACGACCATGAGCTACGAAGAACGCTACAACGACCCTGTGGTCAAGAGCGTCTTTGAGCACTATTACTGGAAGTATCTGGGCGTCCTGCCGGATCTGATCGACCGCTTCGGTATGGACCGGGTGCTGCGGGAGTACCGGATGACCACCAATGTGGCCAAACTGATCGACACCCGGGTGATGGAGCGCAGCTATGCCCACATGATATGGACGGAGGAGACCGATGCCCTGACCAAGATCGTGGGCTTCGAGGCCACCCTTGTGGGCACCGACGGCCGCTACGACATGGAGAACGACTGGCCCGCCGTCTTTTTCTACTACGGCTATCTGGGCACGGCCCTCTACTGCGGTCTTATCCTGTATTTCATCCTGCGGATCCTCCTCGCGCTGAAGAGGGACTTTCGTTCCTGCCTCACGGCGGACGACTTCGTCCTGGCACTCTGCCTTGGCCTTCAGCTGGGCCTGGCCCAGTTCTCCGGAGCGCTGGTGCGCCGGCCCAACGTGTCGGTCTATCTGGCGGTGGTGCTGGCGCTGATCTGGTATGAGACGAGACCGACGGAAGAGAAGGCGCTGACAGAGGAGATGGCCCGATGAAGCTCAGTGTCATCGTTCCCGTCTATAAGGTGGAGGGCTACGTGGGGCGCGCCATCGAGAGCATCCAGGCTCAGACCTACGGCAACTACGAGCTTTTCCTGGTGGACGACGGTTCGCCGGACAAAAGCGGCGCCATCTGCGACGAATACGCCGCGAAGGACGGGCGCATCCGGGT
>JAFZOC010000164.1 GCA_017550765.1 Oscillospiraceae bacterium | reverse complement strand
TTCACCTTGCTGCCCCGCTCCGCCAGCTCCTTGGCCAGCGCCACGGTGAAGTGGGTCACGGCCCGCTTGCTGGTGCCGTACATGTTCAGCCCCAGCATCATGGCGTCGTTGCTGCCGTAGCCCTCCAGGTTGTACAGGAAGCCGCCCTCGCTCTGCCGCTCCATCTGCCGGACCGCCACGCGGCTGCCCAGGATCGCGCCCCGCAGGTCGATGCCCAGGATCGCGTCGATCTCCTCCGCCGTCAGCTCCCAGATCGCCTTCATGGGCTGATTGACCCCGGCGTTGTTGATCCAGATGTCGATCGCGCCGAAGCGCTCCACCGCGTAGTCGGCCAGGCCCTGGAGCTCCGCCTCCTCGGCCACGCTCCCGCGCCAGCCCTCCACCGCGCCGGCTCCCGGGAGCTCCCGCAGCGTCGCCACGGCCTTCTCCAGCCGCTCGGCGTTCACGCCGTTCACGACGATGTTCCAGCCGGCGGCGCGGAAACGCTTGGCCATCTCGAAGCCCAGGCCCCGGGTGCTGCCGGTGATGACGACTGTTTTCATTCGACGATCCTCCTTCGGTCGTTTTTCTCCACTATACCACCGGATCCCGCGCCGCGCAAGCGGGAGATCGGCTCGCGGGACCGAGGGGAACGCTGCCGCGGGACCGGGGGCGCAGGCCCTTGTCTGGCGACGGACGCTGTGCTATCATGGGCCGGGGAGCCGGTGCGGGCGCCCGGGAGGAGGACGGATATGAGCCGTTGGAAAAAGCTGACGAGAGAGGGATATCGGTGCAGCCGCTGGAGCGGCGGCACCACGACGGAGATCGCCATCGCCCCGACAGGCGCACGCTACGCGGAGCGGGACTTCCTGTGGCGCGTCAGCTCTGCGGTCGTCGAGCTGGACGAGTCGGACTTCACCGCCCTGCCGGCCTATGGTCGGCTCATCGCGACTTTGGAGGGAGAGATCTGCCTCTCCCACGACGGCGGGGACTGGATCCGGCTGCGGCCGCTCCAGGTCCACGCGTTCGACGGGGCGGAAAGCACCCGCTGTCTGGGCCGCTGCCGGGACTTCAACCTGATGCTGCGGAAGGGCCGGGCAGAGGGGAGCATGGAGGCGCTGGCCCCGGACGGACCGCTGACGCTCCCGGCCGCGGCGGCGGAGGGGCCGCCGGAGACGCGGCTGCTGTACTGTGCGGCGGGGACCTGCTCGGTCGCCGACGGTCGGCGGAGAGAGCGGCTCCTGCCGGGGGAAGCGCTGCTGACCGACGGGACCGGTGCCCTGTGGCTGGACCCGGAAGACGGGGCGGCGGCGCTGATGCTCTGCCGGATCCGGGAACTGCCGGAGGACAGATAGGATCCGATCGGGGATGGGGGCCCTCCCGCTCCCGGAGCGCTGCGCCGCTCCTGCGCAGCGGGCAGGGCCCGCCCATCCGGGCGGCGGACGGACACAAAAAGACCGGGCAGCCATCATGATGGCTGCCCGGTCGGATCGTCTGGGGGGATCTGCGCGCCGATCAGCGGCGACGCTTGCGGGCTTTGTGGACGATCCCGCCGATCAGCATGGCCAGGAGACCGACGCCGATGGCGCCGGCGGCGCCCAGCAGGACATAGCGGAAGGCGTCAAAGCTGACCCAGGAGGTGAAGACCTCGGCGGGGGAGCCGAAGCTGGTCTCGGCGCTGTCCTTGCTCGCCGTCTCCGGCTCCACTGCGGGGATCGTGCGGGTGGTCTTGTAGCCGCAGACGCTGCACACGCCCTCTTCCTCGCCTTCCAGGCCAAGGGCAGCGGGGCGGGTCTCGGTCCAGGTGAAGTCGTGGTCGGCCTTCTCCAGCTGCTCGTCGCAGCCCGAGCAGGCGTGCCAGTGGGACTTCTCATCCGAGGACCATCCCGGCGCGGTCGTATGCTGGTGCTCCTCCGGCGTGGGCTCGGGGCTGGCCTCGGGCTCTTCGCTGGGCTCCGGGCTCTCCGCGGGGGCCTCGGAAGGACTGGGCTCCGGGCTGGGCTCGGGACTGGGCTCCGGCGTCGGCTCCGGCGTGGGGGCGGGGGTGGGGC
>JAFZOC010000163.1 GCA_017550765.1 Oscillospiraceae bacterium | reverse complement strand
GCAGGCGCAGGGGCGGACGCAGGGGCGCCGGACGCGCCGGCTCCGCCTCTCTCGCCCTTTTCGCGGATCTTGGACGCGATCGCCATCCACTTTTGCACATCTTCGTCCGTCTGGACTTCGCTCTCGCTCCGCTGGGGCGCGCTCGCCGCAGCGGTCTGCGCCGCCGGCGCGACCGGGATCGTGTGCTCCATCCGCAGGACGCTGTGTACGCCGGCAGGCTTATCGCCCGTCTCTTTCGCGGGCTCTTCCTTCTCAGGCTCCTTCGGCTCGTAGAGCACCGGCGCGATCAGCGCGACGCGTCCGCTCCCACAGCGGCGGCAGACCTTGACCCGTTTCTGCGGGTCGGGCGTGAAATTTTCCGTCCCGCAGCCTCTGAACGTGCAGACTTGCACGTAAACGGGCTTCTTCTTGTCGATCTTGCCAAACTCCGCGATGTCGATCTCCTCGTCCACGAGCTCGCCCGGGACGCCTCGAAGATCCGCTCCGCAGGCGCAGGTCTCACAGGAGATATCGTAGTAGAGCCCGCATCCCGGGCACCGTTTCAGGGGGATCTTGTATCTCCGGCTGGTCATCCGTCATCTCTCCTTTGCGCGCTTCAGGGCTTGGTCATGAAGCGCTTTTTCTCTTCTTCCCGCCGATCCGCGCGGCGCTCTTCTCTTCTCTCTTCCTGCTGCTCTTCCTGGCGCTCTTCCCGGCGCTCCTCGACCTCTTCCGGCCAGATGTCCCGGTTCTCCACGCGCCAGTCCGCCGCGGTGAAGAGCTCCTCCGGCGGCAGGATCTCGTCATAGCCGTAACTGAGGAACCAGTTCTGCGCGAGCCGCTCATGGAGCCGGGCGAGGCTGGCGCAGTGCTGTTTCTGCGTCTGCCGATCCTTCTCCGTGTCGTCGCCGGTGACGATCGTCTGCATGGTGGTGCTCCCGTCCGGATGGACGATCAGCTGCAGGTGGCAGGTGTCGGAGATGGAATAGAACTGGGTCATCTCCTTGCCGTCCCAGTCGTAGAAGGGCAGCTTCTGCTCTCCCACCGTGGCGCGCTTGGGCTTGTGCGCGGTCAGGTCTCTGGTCTGGCTGCGGGGCTTGACCCGATAGCCCATGGCTGCCAGCTCCTGGTCCCAGGCCAGGCAGACATAGGCGGCGCGGCCCAGTTCCCGATAGATCGCAGCGCACTCTTCCGCCCGGGCCTGCCGGCCTTTCAGCCGCTCCATCTCCGCGCGGAGCTCTTTGGCGCTCTTGAAGGAGCGCAGCTCCCGGGCCTTCTCGCCGAAGCCCACCGCCGCCTTCGCGTAGATCGGATACAGCAGATCCAGCTCCCGGCGCTCTTTCTCCAGCCCCGGGCGGATCATATCGAACTCTTGCATGAGCTCTTCCAGGGAGCGGATCCCTTTCTTCAGGCGGTCATTGGGCATCGAAGGCGCGTAGAGCGCGCCGATCCTCTCATCCAAGCCGTTGAGCACGCTCTCCAGCCAGACGCGGTGGCGTTCGGCGATGCCGTAGTCCCGCCCCAGGACCACCGCGAAGTCCGCCGCCGCGATCACACGCGCCGCGACCTCGTCCAGGCGCTTGTCCAGCGCCGCGCGCTCCAGGGCAAGGGGATCTGCCGCGGCGACGTTGCCGCCCTGGGTCCTGCGGATCTGCATCGAGGCGAAGGCCGTGCGCAGATCGTCCATCAGATCCGCCACCGCGATGCCGTCGTAGACGGCGTCGGTCTTGACCCGCAGCTGTCCCAGCCGCCGCTGGCGGCTCACGATCTCCTGGACCTTCATCAGGGCGACGACGTTCATCGCCTCCAGCTTCGCGCTGTCCTCAGGCAGCTCCTCGGCGCAGATCCGATCCAGCTCGAAGCGCATCTGCTCCACATCCGCGATCTGTCCCAAGTCGCCGTGGGCAGAGAGCTCCGCCCGCACCCGCTCGCACAGGGCCAGCAGCTCCTTGCGGCCGGCCAAGGCCGCCATGTGGCGCTGCTGCGCCTCGGCTGCCTGTCGCTCTCTCACTGCCTGGATCTGGGCATTGGCGGCCTGGTCCGCTCTCACCAGGAGCGCCCCCGCCTGCCATGCCAGCCATCCCGCGCCCAGGGCGAGCCCTACGGGCAACAGGACGACGCCGGCGATCGCGCCGCCGGATTCTACTCCGCTGCTCATATCAGTCTACCATCTCTTCCCATCATCGTTCTTTCGATCGATATCCAGATCCGCACTTGCCGGATCTGTCAGGGTCGACCGTACAGGGCAGGCCCTGGGCGGTCGGCTCGTCATTTCGTCTTTTTCCCCGCACCGGGCCGGAGGGCGCGGTCTCTCGCCCGCTCCGCCTGGGGGAAGGTCTGCATCCCCAAGGGCCAGACGCCGCCGTCGTCGCCGGTCAGGCGCTCCCGTCCCGGCAGTCGCTGCAGGCCCCGGGCCAGCTCGCTCAGCGCCAGGAGCATGTCCCGGCAGCGAGGCCCCGTTCGGCCCTGCGCCCATGTGAGCAAGGCGCACACGTCTCTCTCAAGTCCCCTCGCGCTCGCGACCGGGACCAGGTCCGCCTCCCCTTCTCCGCGGAGCGCCAGCAGACAGAGCCAGCGCAGAGCCAGGCCCGTCTGGAAGGGACGCTGTCCGTCCCGGCCCCGCTCCGACAGCTCCCGCAGGCTGCACAGGGCCCCGTCCGCGCCGGCCAGGCAGGTCGCGGCAGGCGCTGTACAGCCCCGCTCCAGGAGCTCCTGCGCGGCTGCCGTGGCGATCTGCCGGAGGAGGCCGGGGAGCTCTTCCTGCCAGCTGAGCTCAGGGACCGCGCTCCACAGCCGCAGCTCGTCCAGCAGCGCAGGAGCCGTTCCCGGCGCGTCGTCTCCGAGCTGGTCCAGCATGTCTTCCAGGGCGCGGAGCGCCGCTAGAAGATCTCCGGGCCCGCGGGGGCCGCTGAGCGGTGCCCTCTCCTTGTCCAGCCTGGGCACACAGACGCAGAGACGTCCCTCCCGTTCCCAGCGGGCCAGATCGTCCAGCATCGCAAGGCCCTCCAGATAGCTCTCGGGCTCGCGGCAGCGGGCCTGCTCCAGCAGGCGCAGGCGCTCTCCCATGGCGCGGACCGTGAGCCATAGGCTCGCGATCTGCTCCCGCGCGCCGGCGAAGAGCCGTCCCCGCAGCGCTTTGAGGTCGATGCAGACCTGGACCGCGCCTTCCGGAAGGCGCCGGATCTGGCCACTGGGCTCATCCCGCTCCCAGGCGGGGCGCAGGACGACATCGGCCGGGAGCAGCTCCGCTGCGTAACGTCTCATCAGCTGCTCCAGCTGTGCAGCGGCGAGCGGTCGGCTCCCTCCCCTCCCGCGGGCGCTCATGGCCGGTCCTCCGTCAGCAGAAGGCGCAGCAGGAGCAGCCGCTCCTCCATCGCCTCTGCCCGGCGCACCGGGAACAGCGCGCCGGCACAGCGCTCCGTCTCGGCGTCTTCGGTCCGGAAGAAGAAGGGGCGCAGCGGCGTTGCCCTGCCCCTGTGGCCGAGGGCCCTGTCCAGCGCGGCAGCGCGGCGCTCGGCGCGGGTATAGAGGACCCGACCGGGCTCGATCTGCTCTGCCACAGAAGAGAGCGGGCGGTCTGCCGAAGGGCAGGTCCCTCCCTCCGCGCCGCCGGCTCTCGCCTCTTCCGTCGGGAGCAGCGCGGCGAGGCGCCGCAGCGACGGCAGGTCCTCGCGGCCGATCTCCCGGTCCGCGCCGGCCTGCAGGCCTTCCAGGAGATCCCGGACCAGCTCCAGATCCTCCGCAGCCGTCTCGCAGCGACCGCCCATCTCCCCGCGCAGCTGCGCGGCGCGTTCGCGGAGCGCGGCATCCCGGCGCGCGATCCGCAGCCGGTCCAGGGCGGAGATCCGGATGGCGTTGTAGCGCTGCAGCATCAGGCACCAGAGGTCCAGCGCCGCCAGCAGCCAGAACGGGAGCTCCCAGAGCCAGGATACATCTGTAAAACGCCGCCAGAGCAGCAATGCCAGGAGCAGCGCGGTCAGCGCGACCGCATGCAGGGCCCCGTTGTAGCGAAGGAAGGGCATGGCTCCGGCCAGCGCGCCGGGCGCGCTCTCGGTCAGATGATAGTTGGCGTTGCGCGCGCCGTCCCGGCGATGGCGCAGACGCTCCACGGCGAACATCAGGCGGCGGAAAGGCTCGATCCCCAGGGCGCGGTAGAGCCGGAGCTCTGCCCGCTCTCCTTCGCGCAAGGCTTTTCTCGCATCCATCGGATCTCCTCCCGCTGCCGGGCAGCGCCGCTCTTCCGCCCGCCTACTGTCGGCAGGCCCCCGATCAGGTCATATCGCAGATCGATCATATAAATTTCCAAGTTTAGATGATAACATGATCTAAGATCATGCGCAAGTATACAAGTCGAAAAATGCCCCGCTCCGGCGGATCTCCCGGGCGGAACGTCCGCAGGGCCCTGCCGCGGGCCTTCTCGCCTCTGCGCGTGCGGTCAGACCTTCGGCCGGGAGCCGGACAGGCAGATCTGACCGGGGCTGGCAGGCGATCTGACCGGAGCAGCTGTGCAAGATTTGACAAGGGCCGAAAGGTATACTATAATATTAAGTTGTTTTCAGCAGTCCTGTCTTCGTCTCAGACGATCTATCTTCGTCGTATCACAAGTGAAAGCGAGGCCTCGTCCATGTGCTCTCCTCTTCTCGCCATCTATATCGATCCCGGCACCGGGAGCATGCTCTTCACCATCCTGGTTGGCGTGCTGGGCGCCGGGCTGTATGCCGCGCGGGATGCGCTCCTGAAGCTCCGCTTCTTTTTCAGCGGCGGCCGTCGGGACGAGCCCAGCGAGGAGCGCCTGCCCATCGCCATCTTCGCCGAGAGCAAGCGCTACTGGAACGTCTACGGGCCTATCTGCGAGGAGTTCGAGCGCCGGGGGGAAGAACTGCACTATCTCACCGCTTCCCCGGACGATCCGGCCCTGGAGCGTACCTTCCAGCACGTCCACTGCCGTTTCATCGGCGAAGGCGACCGCGCCTATGCCAAGCTCGGTCTGCTCCGTGCGGACGTCCTCCTGGCCACCACCCCCGGTCTGGAGGTCTATCAGTGGAAGCGCTCCAAGAACGTGGGCCGCTATGTGCACATCCCCCACGCCTGCAACGACATCACCATCTACCGCATGTTCGGCCTGGACTACTACGACGCGGTGCTGCTCTCCGGGGAATACCAGGTCCGCCAGATCCGCCAGCTGGAGGAGAAGCGCGGCCTGCCCCGGAAAGACCTGGCCATCGTGGGCGTCACCTATCTGGACGCCATGCGCCGCCGGCTCCGGGAGGCAGAGCCCCTGCCGGAGCATCCCACCACGGTCCTGCTGGCTCCCTCCTGGGGCGAGAGCGCCATCCTGAGCCGCTTCGGCGGCCGCATCCTGGACGCCCTGCTGCAGAGCGGCTATCATGTGATCGTACGACCGCACCCCCAGTCTTTCACTTCGGAAAAGGCGCTGATGGAGCGGCTGATGCGGGACTGGCCAGACAGCGAGCAGCTGGAGTGGGACCGCTCCAACGACAACTTCGAGGTCCTGCGTCGCGCAGACCTGATGATCTCCGATTTCTCGGGTGTGATCTTCGACTTCGCCCTGGTCTTCGACAAGCCCGTGATCTACGCGGACACCTCCTTCGATCCCGCGCCCTATGACGCCTGCTGGCTGGACGAGGGGCTGTGGACCTTCTCGATCCTGCCCCAGCTGGGAGAACAGCTGACCGAGGCGGGCATGGGAGATCTCAAGGCCCTCGTGGAGCGCTGTCTCCACGATCCCCGCTATCAGCAGGGACGGGATGCCGCCCGGGCCCAGACCTGGGCCTATCCCGGCGAGGCCGCCGGCCGCGTGGCCGACTATCTGATCGCTGAACGCCAGGCGCTCCTCGCCTCCCGGGAGGGCGCCGAACAGGAGGGGAGCGGCACATGAGCTTTGGATCTATGCTCTATCGGCTCCTGATCGGGCCGCTGGAGCTCTTCTTCGAGGTGGTCTTCTCCCTGGCCGACCATGTGCTCCACGATCCGGGCCTGTCCATCATCGCGCTGAGCCTGGCCATGAACTTCCTGGTGCTGCCCCTCTATCGCCGCGCGGACATCCTCCAGGCCCGGCAGCGTGACCGGGAGCTCGCGCTCAAGCCCTGGGTGGACCACATCAAAAAGACTTTCTCCGGCGACGAGCGCTTCATGATCCTGCAGACCTACTACCGGCAGAACGGCTACAAACAGACCGACGCGCTGAAAGGCTCGGTGTCGCTGCTGCTGGAGGTCCCCTTCTTCATCGCGGCCTACCGCTTCCTCTCGGGCCTTGCGCTGCTGCAGGGCGTACCCTTCGGTCCCATCCGGGATCTGGGCGCTCCGGACGGGCTGCTCCAAGTGGGCGGCACGGCGGTGAACGTCCTGCCGATCCTGATGACCGTCATCAACCTGATCTCCGCCGCGATCTACCTGAAGGGCTTCCCTTTGAAGGACAAGCTGCAGATGACGGCCATGGCGCTCATCTTCCTGGTGCTGCTCTACGGCTCCCCCGCAGGTCTGGTCTTCTATTGGACCCTCAACAACATCTTCTCCCTGTGCAAGAACATCTTTTATAAGCTCCGGCGTCCAGGGCGGGCGCTCAGTTTCCTGGCCGCCGGGGCGGGCCTTGCGCTGCTGGCGCTGGCGCTGCTCCGTCCCCTGGGCTCCGCCAAGCGGACGGTCCTGGTCATCCTCTTCGCCCTGGCGCTCCAGCTTCCTCTGGCGCTGGAGCTGACGAAGGGCCGCCGCAAGACGCGGCAGCTGCAGCTCGCCGGAGACGGGAGGCTCTTCCTCTATGCCAGCCTCTTCCTCACGGTGCTCACGGGGCTGCTGATCCCCGCCGCCACTCTCGGCGCGTCCCCGGAGGAGTTCGTCTTCCTGGGGCACTACCGTTCCCCCGCCTGGTATCTGGTCAGCAGCGCCCTCATCGCCGCAGGCACTTTCCTGATCTGGCTCCGGATCTTCTATGAGCTGGCCGGGGAGAAGGCCCGGGCCGTCATGGACCGCGCCTTCTTCGCCCTGGCCCTGATGGCCGCGATCGACTATCTCTTCTTCGGCACAGGCCGCGGGAATCTGAGCGCCGTGCTGATCTACAGCGTGGTGCCGGAGTTCCCGGCCCGTGACGCGCTGATCAACGCGCTGGTCCTGGCTCTGGCCCTGCCTCTCGCTCTCTGGATCCGGCGGAAGGCGCCCGCGCTCATCCGGACGGCCCTGCTGGCCGCTCTGATCGCGGCGCTGGGCATGTCCGCCGCCAGCGCCGCCAAGATCCCCGCGGGCCTTCGCAGCTCCGGCCTTGATTATGGCATGGTCGCCAGTACGGAGAGAGAGGATTGGCCGCGCCTCACCCTCAGCCGGGAGGGGCAGAACGTGGTCGTGATCATGCTGGACCGGGCAGACGGCTACCTTCTCCCCTACATCTTCACCGAACGGCCAGAGCTGCAGCGGCAGTTCGACGGCTTCACCTACTACCCCGACACCCTCACCCACGGCAGCTCCACCCGCGAGGGCGCGCCCTCCCTGTTCGGCGGCTACGGGTATCTGCCCGAGGAGCTGGATGCCGACACCACGCGGACCCTGGTGCAGAAGCATAACGACGCGCTGCGGGTCATGCCGCTGCTGTTCTCCGGAGAAGGCTACCGCGTCTCGGTCATCGACCCCGCTTTCGCCGGCTACCGCTGGTATCCGGACCTGTCTATCTACGCAGATCATCCGGAGATCTGCGCCAGCAACACCTACGGGCGGATCGACGGCTCCGCCCTCACGGCAGAGCAGCGCCAATGGTACTGCGAGGGCTACTTTGGCTGGCAGGAGCGCAACATCTCCGCTCTGATGCGGAACTTCTTCTGCTACAGCCTCTTCCGCTCCGCTCCGGTCTTTCTGCAGCCGACGCTCTACAACAACGGCTTCTACAACGCCGCCGCCGGCCTGGATGAGGCCGACGCCACGGCCCTGCCCAGCCAGCTGCATGCATCGCCCTCCGAAGCGCGGGGCCTGGACCCGGAATTCGTCAACTGCTATGACGTTCTGCCCCTGCTGTCGGAGATGACCTGGCTGGAGGAGGATATCCCCGGCGCTTTCGTGATGATGGTCAGCGACGTCACCCACAGCCCCTGTCTGCTGCAGACGCCTGACTACGTCCCCTCCGCCGTGGTGGACGACCGGGACTATGACGCCGCCCACAGCCCGCGGCTGGGCTTCGACGGCTGGGAGCCGCTGGAGCTGGATACCGTCTCCCGGGCCAGCCACTACCATGTGATGATGAGCACGATGATCCAACTGGGCCGCTGGCTGGACTGGCTGCGCAGCGAGGGCGTCTATGACAACACTCGCATCATCATCGTCTCCGACCACGGCACTTACCTTGACATCTCCCCTGAAGTGCGTTTCGGCTCGGATTGGTGGGAGGACATCACCCTCTACAACGCCCTTCTGATGGTCAAGGACTTCAGCAGCCAGGGATTCACCGTGGACGAGCGCTTCATGACCAACGCCGACGTGCCGCTGCTGGCCACCGACAGCATCATCGCCGATTCCTGCGACCCCGCCACGGGCCTGCCTCTGACGGATGCGGCCAAGTACCGCCCGGTCCACATGGTCTACCGCGGCAAGGCTTGGAACGATATCGACGATCTGAGCGCCATCCGTCTCCCCTCCGGAGCCTGGTACGCTTTCCGGGGAGAGCAGCTCTACGATATCGACGCCTGGATCCTGGACCACAAGTCCTGAGCCGCCGCGCCGGAGGCTCCCCGCTCCTGCCCTGCCGGTCCGCCCTATGCAGCCGGCCTCCGGTCCTTCCGCTCTCTCTGCGCCCATTAGAGGCCCTGCACATCGCCCGCTCTCGGCGGACACCGAACGACGCTCTGCGCCACTGGCGCAAGGAGGAGATCTCATGACCACGTTCGACCCCTTGGCCCAGCGCTATCCATCCCAGCGTTTCCCCCTCTATGCCCGCCGGGGCATGGTGAACTGCTCCAGTCCCCAGGCGGCCGCCGCGGGACTGGAAGCCCTGCGGCGGGGCGGCAACGCCATCGACGCCGCCGTGTCAGCCGCTGCTGCCCTCACCGTCACCGAGCCCACAGCCAACGGCCTTGGCTCCGACGCCTTCGCGCTGGTCTGGAGCGAGCGGGAGCAAAAGCTCTTCGGCCTGAACGCCAGCGGCCCGGCGCCCATGCTGGCCGACGCCCGGAAGGTCCTGGACGAAGGCCGGGACGAGAAGGGCCGTATGCCGCGGCACGGCTGGACGCCCGTCACCGTTCCGGGGGCCGTGGGCGCCTGGGCGGCGCTGACGGCCCGCTTCGGCCGCCGGAGCCTGGCACAGGATCTCTCTGAGGCCCTGCGCTACGCCCGGGAGGGCTATCCCTGCGCGCCGAACCTGGCCTCTGCCTGGCAGAGAGCCTTCGCGATCTATCAGGAGTCCCTGGGCGAGCCCTGCTTTGGAGCCTGGTCTCGGACCTTCGCCCCCCAGGGCCGGGCCCCGGAGGCGGGAGAGCTGATCCGCCTGCCGGACCACGCCGACACGCTGGAAGAGATCGGCCGCACAGACGGCGAGAGCTTTTACCGCGGGGAGCTCGCAAAGCGGATCGACGCCGAGAGCCGCAGGTCCGGCGGCTGGCTGCGCTATGAGGATCTGGCGGCCTATCGTCCCCTGTGGGTGGAGCCGATCAGGCTCGACTACCGGGGCTGGGAGGTCTGCGAGATCCCGCCCAACGGCCAGGGGATCGTAGCCCTGATGGCCCTGAACATCCTGAAGGAGTTCGACTTTCCCGAGAAGGACAGCCCTCTCACGGTCCACCGGCAGATCGAGGCTTTGAAGATGGCTTTTGCCGACGCCTTCGCCTGCGTCACCGACCCGGCGCACATGCAGGTCGACCCGCAGGCGCTCCTGGATCCCGCCTGCGGCGCCCGGCGGGCCGCCCAGATGACGGAGCGGGCCCGGGTCTGGAGCAGCGCCCTTCCGCCCCGCAGCGGCACGGTCTATCTCTGCTGCGCCGACGGGGAGGGCAACATGGTCTCCTATATCCAGTCCAACTACATGGGCTTCGGCTCGGGGATCGTGATCGACGGGACCGGCATCGCCCTGCAGAACAGGGGCGCCGACTTCTCCCTGGACCCGGCCAGCCCCAACGTGCTGCGCCCTTGCAAGCGCAGCTACCACACCATCATCCCGGGCTTCCTCATGAAAGACGGGGCGCCGGTGGGCCCCTTCGGGGTCATGGGCGGCTATATGCAGCCCCAGGGCCACGTCCAGGTGGTGATGGGCATGGTGGACTTCCATCTGGACCCCCAGCAGGCCCTGGACGCCCCCCGTTTCCAGTGGCTGCGGGACGGGAGCGTCACCGTAGAGAGCCGCTTCGACCCGGAGCTGGCCCGGGCCCTGCAGCGCCGGGGCCACGATCTGCGCGTGGACCTGGATACCGCTCACTTCGGCCGGGGCCAGATCATCCAGCGCCTCCCCGGCGGCGTGCTGGTGGGCGGCACGGAGTCCCGCACCGACAGCAACATCGCCCTCTGGTGAGGAGAGGCCCATGGATCTGCACATCCTGCGCTGCGGGACCATGCGCGTCTCGCCCAGCGTCCCCTGCGGCGACGCGATCGATCTGAAGACCACCGCCCGCCAGCTCTTCACGCCGGACGGCGAGCGGGTGGGACTGCCTGTCCTCTGCTTCCTGATCGAGCATCCAAAAGGCCCGGTGCTGGTGGATACCGGCTGGTGCCGGGACCTCTCGCCCTGTGGCGTCTACGACCGGAGAGCCGCGACCTCCGTACTGCCGGGCTATCTGGCCGCTTTCTATCACCCCTGTCTGCCCGCCGGCGCCGCGATCCACGAACAGCTGGGCGGCCTGGGGCTCCGGCCGGAGGATCTGGCCCTGGTGCTGCTGACCCATCTGGACCCGGACCATGTGGCGGGACTGCGGCATCTCCGCGGCGCCCGGCGCATCCTGCTGCCGGAGGACGAGTACTTCTGGGCCTGCCGGGCGGTCTACAAAGCCCGGCAGCCCTGGTCCCTGTGGATGGACATGGGCGTCGAGCGCGTCTTCTACCGGGGCTCTCCCCTGGGCCCGAACCGCTGGGCGATCGACGTCTTCGGCGACGAGAGCCTGCTGATGGTGAACGTCCCGGGGCACACGGACGGCCAGGCCGCCATCCTGATCCGCAGCGGCGGGCGCTTCGCGGTGCTGGCGGCGGACGCCGCCTTCTCCCCCCGGAACTGGCGGGAGGACATCGCGCCCGGCTTCG
>JAFZOC010000162.1 GCA_017550765.1 Oscillospiraceae bacterium | reverse complement strand
CCTCCCGGTCGCAGCCGGGCTCGGCCAGATAGTCGTCCCGCAGGACGTAGAGCACTTCCCGGAAGCGGGGATCCCGGGGCTGTACCACGATCACGTTCCGCGTCCGGCCCCGCACCGGGGGCAGCCGCGCCTCCCGCCCGCGGGGCCGGCGCAGCCGGGCCAGCAGGTCCTGCAGTCGGGCGCGCAGCCCTCCCATCATGTACGCTCCTCCAGGCGCAGCGCGATCGCCGTCATGTCGTCCACCGCGCCGTAGCGCTTCTCCGCCTCCCGCAGGACCGTGCGGGCCAGGCCCTTCATATCCCCGAAGTCCCCGGTGAGCAGTTCCCGGATCCAGGCGTCGTCCGTCTCCGGGATCACCCCGTCGGTGGCGATCACCGCCGTGGTCCCCGGCCGCAGCGCCAGCCGCACCAGGTCCGGCGCGGTGCCGCCGCTGGGCGCAAGACCCACCGCCAGGCTCTCCCCGCGGATCCGGCGCACGCTGCGCCCGCTCTTCACATAGGAGGGCGCCGCGCCGTACTTGTAGAAGCAGGTCTCGCCGCTGAAGAGGTCCACGCACATCAGGTCCACCGTGGCGAAGCCCCAGCTGTCCCCGCCCCGCAGCAGCATGGCGGCGTTGAGGATCTTCATGGCCACCGCCGGGTCCGTGCCGCAGCGCAGGAACTTCTCCAGGATCTCCACCACTTGGGCGGCGTCCCGGGCCGCCTCGTCCCCGGCGCCCATGCCGTCGGCCAGGATCACGCACAGGACCCCCGCGTCGGTCTTGAACCAGCTGCCCCGGTCCCCGCTGACCTTCTCCCCGTCCTTCTTCACGGCCGCGATCCCCACCGACACCGCCAGGGGCTCCGCCTCCAGCAGCGTCAGCCGGGAGCTCCCCTCCTGGCCCTCCGGGCGGCACAGCCGTGCGCCCACCACCGACGAGAGCTTCTCCAGATAGTTCTCCTGCCGGGTCAGAGGACTGAGGCGGCCGCTCTCGATCACCACCCGCAGGCGGCCGCCGGCGTCCCGGTAGACCGCCGCCTCCGCGTCGATCTCCAGGCTCCGCAGATAGCGCAGCAGCCGCCGCTCCGCCAGAGGCTCCGGCCCGTTGATGCTGCCCAGCTCCCGGGCCACCTGCCCCAGCACCTGGGAGATATAGGCGTACTGGTCCCAGGCCACGCTCTCGTTCTCCGCCAGACGGGCCCGGAGCTGACGGCGGTGGGCCGCGGCCCGGAGCTCCCCGTTCACCGCGGACACGAAGGCCGGCAGATGCAGACAGCTCTCCCGGAAGCGCTCCGGCAGATCCTCCTCCGCCAGGCTCCCGTGCTCGCGCATGGCCTTGGCGGCGTCGCTCAGGGCCGCCAGGGTATCCATGTAGTTCGCGCTCCAGCAGCGCTCCCGGTCCCGGCAGGACACGCAGGCGGCGTCCGCCGCCCGGTCGAAGATCCTCCCCACATCCTCGTCGTTGTCCTGCTCGGTCAGCCCTTCCTGTCCCACGCGGATGAGCTCGCCGTAGGCCTCGCTCAGCCGTGCCACCCGTCCGGCCACGAAGCGCCGCAGGCCCGATCCGCCGCTGCCCCGCTCCGCGCTCTGCAGCACGACCCCCGCCTGTTCCAGCACCGAGGCGGGCAGGAGCATGAACAGCACCGAGGCGCAGAAGCACTCCAGCAGGGCGCTGAGATAGATCGTCTGGTCCCAGGCGCAGACCACCGCGAGGGCGTTGGCCAGCAGGAAGGACAGGGTGAACAGGAAGCGCCCGTGGCGGCCGAAGACGCCGGAGAGCAGCCCGCAGAAGGAATAAGCCATGGTGAAGAAGGGCGCCCCCGTCCGGGAGATGTCCACCGCCAGGCCCAGCACGGTCCCCACCGCGGCGCCGGTGAGCAGTCCGCCCTTCATGGCGGAGGCCATCACCAGCAGCAGCGCCAGCAGGCGGCCCACGGACACCGTATCCAGGACCGCCAGCCGCGCCAGAGGCATCAGCAGGCAGGCTGCCAGCACCATCAGCGCCACGCTGTGCCGCAGCTCCTCCGTCTCGGTGGTCTGCAGCGCGCCGGAGAGCGCCTCCCGGAAAAAATAGGCTCCCCCGAAAGCCAGGGCCGTCTCCAGGAACAGCGCCGCCCCGAGGGGCAGCCCCTGGGCCGCCCCGTAGGCGAAGCTCCCCAGATAGCCCGTCAGCGCCATCACCGCCCCGGCCACCGTCGGCATGAACAGCGCCTTCCGATAGACCGGCAGCTCGTGGGCGATGTAGGCCACGGTGTACACCAGCACCGAGGCCGCGATGTAGCGGATGCCCCATTCCAGGCCGCCGCCCACCAGATAGCCCAGAGCCGCCCCCAGCAGCGCCGATACCCCCGCGGCCCCCGGCCCCGCGCAGGCCACCAGCGCCATCCCGAAAGGGGCGGCGCTGTCCAGCACCCGGGCCGAGGCCATGGTCTAGCCCAGCAGCAGATAGATCCCGCAGCGCGTCGCGCTGCGCATCCAGGGCCTGCTCCGCCCCTGCGCGGGCACGGCCCGCAGCGCGTCCAGCTTCTTCTGTCCCCGAACACCATCATCATGCCCTCCTTCGTATCCGCGAGCTCCTCCCCGAGCTCGTCCTTGAGATGGTGTCTATCTTACCGGTGTCCCCCGGAAAAGGGCGTCGCAAGGCGCTGTTGGATCCGGCGACCTTGGCGGGAGAAATGGATGGAAATGGACTGGCACAAGAAGGGCGCGGGGGCAGCCTCCCGGCCCCGGGAAAGACGAGAGCCAGGGCGCGCGATGGTCCTCTTCTGATCGTGTTCAAGAGCATCATCGCTCGCCGGGGCACGCGGGGCGCGGCCTCCCCGGACGCAGGACAGCGCCCCGGCCGACGCCGGGGCGCTGTCTCAAAACGCAAAACTGCAATAGCAAAACTATCCAATACTGCGGACTACTTTGCGGTCCACTTCCACTCGGCCACCTCGGGCAGATCCACGCCGTACTCGGCGATATACTGCCGGTGCTCCACCAGCTTGTCCTTCATCTGCTGGATGAGATAGGCGCCGCGGTCGCCCAGCTGGGGCAGCTCGTAGATCGCCGCCATGACCAGGCTGAAGCGGTCCAGCTTGTTCAGTACGCGCATATCGAAGGGCGTGGTGATGGTGCCCTCTTCGATGTAGCCGTGGACGTGCAGGTTCTTGTTATGGCGCTTGTAGGTCAGCTCGTGGATCAGGCTGGGATAGCCGTGGTAGGCGAAGATGATGGGCTTGTCCTTGGTGAAGAGCAGGTCGTACTCCCGCTGATCCATGCCGTGGGGATGCTGGGTGCTGTCCTGCAGCCGCATCAGGTCCACCACGTTCACCACGCGGATCTTCAGCTCCGGGAAGGCCTCCCGCAGGATGGTGACGGCGGCCAGGGTCTCCAGGGTGGGGGTGTCGCCGCAGCAGGCCATGACGATGTCCGGCTCGGCGCCCTTGTCGGTGCTGGCCCACTGCCAGATGCCGATGCCCTGGGTGCAGTGCTTCACCGCCTGGTCCATGGTCAGCCACTGGGGACGGGGGTGCTTGGAGGCCACGATCGCGTTGACGTAGTTGCGGGAACGGATGCAGTGGTCGAAGCAGCTCAGCAGGCAGTTGGCGTCGGGGGGCAGATAGAGGCGCACCACGTCGGCCTTCTTGTTGACCATGTGGTCCAGGAAGCCCGGGTCCTGGTGGGTGAAGCCGTTGTGGTCCTGCTGCCAGACGTTGGAGGCCAGCACGTAGTTCAGCGAGGCGATCGCCGCGCGCCAGGGCAGCTGGGCGCAGACCTTCAGCCACTTGGCGTGCTGGGAGAACATGGAGTCCACGATGCGGATGAAAGCCTCATAGCTGGTGAAGAAGCCGTGGCGGCCGGTGAGCAGGTAGCCCTCCAGCATGCCCTGGCAGACGTGCTCGGAGAGCATGGAGTCCATGACCCGGCCGTCGGGTGACAGGTGGTCGTCCCCCTCCTCGATCTCGCCCAGCCAGATGCGGTCCGTCTCCTGGAAGACCGGCGTCAGGCGGTTGGAGGTGGTCTCGTCGGGGCCGAAGGAGCGGAAGTTGGGATGGGCGGCGTTCAGGCGGTAGATGTCCCGGACGAACTCGCCCACCTTGGCCATGTCCTGGGCCTCCACCGCGCCGGGGAAGGGCACATCCACGGCGTAGTCCCGGAAGTCCGGCATGCGCAGATCCCGCAGCAGCAGGCCGCCGTTGGCGTGGGGATTGGCGCCCATGCGGGACTTGCCCTCCGGCGGGAAGGCCTTCAGTTCGGGGATGGGCTCGCCGTTCCGGTCGAAGAGCTCCTCGGGCCTGTAGCTCTTGAGCCAGGCCTCGATCTGGCGGATGTGCTCCTCAGAGTCGGGCTGGATGGGCACCTGGTGGGCCCGCCAGTAGCCCTCCACCCTGGCGCCGTCCACATAGGCCGGGCCGGTCCAACCCTTGGGCGTGCGCAGCACGATCATGGGCCAGCGGGGACGCTCCTTGCGGCCCTCCTCCCGGGCGGCCTTCTGGAACTTCAGGATCTCCTCGATGCAGACGTCCAGGGTATCGGCCATCTTGCGGTGCATCTCCATGGGGTCGTCGCCCTCCACGAAATAGGGCTGCCAGCCGCAGCCCAGGAAGAACTGCTCCAGCTCCTCATGGGGGATCCGGGCGAAGACGGTGGGGTTGGCGATCTTGTAGCCGTTCAGGTGCAGGATGGGCAGCACCGCGCCGTCGTTGGCGGGGGACAGGAACTTGTTGAGCTGCCAGGAGGTGGCCAGGGGGCCGGTCTCGGCCTCGCCGTCACCCACACCCGTGGCCGCGATCAGGGTCGGGTTGTCCGTGACGGCGCCGAAGGCGTGGGCCAGAGAGTAGCCCAGCTCGCCGCCCTCGTTGATGGAGCCCGGCGTCTCAGGCGCCACGTGGGAGGGGATGCCGCCGGGGAAGGAGAAGCGCTTGAACAGGCGCTGCATGCCTTCCTTGTCCCGGCTGATGTCGGGATAGACCTCCTGGTAGCTGCCGTCCAGCCAGTCCTGGGCCACCATGGCGTTGCCGCCGTGGCCCGGGCCGGAGAGGTAGATCATGTCCAGGTCGAACGCCTTGATGACCCTGTTCAGGTGGGTGTAGATGAAGTTCTGCCCCGGGCAGGTGCCCCAGTGTCCTACGATCTTCTTTTTGATGTGCTTCGGGCTGAGCGGCTCCTCCAGCAGGGGGTCGTCCAGCAGATACAGCTGGCAGGCGGTGAGGTAATTGGCGGCGCGCCAGTACTTGTCCATCACCTGCAGCTCCGCCTCGGTGGCGGGGGCATGCGTGAGCTTGGCCATGGTGGTCCCTCCTTGTCCGTATGCTTTTTTGCTGTTTTCCACTTTTTTTCGTTAGTGTGCTATACCTTTTCCATTATACCACCGTTCTCCGCTCCTTACTATCCCCTTTCGTATTTTTTTCGCGCCCGGGAGCGGGGCCAGGGACACATCTTCTCTTGCGCTCGGCCCGGCCGCATGATAGAATGGGTCGATCGGAGCATATCGTCCCGAGCAGGGATGCGGAGGTGATCGGCATGGAGCCTGAGCTGGTCCAGGATGGTCTGGATTACGAGGCGATCCAGGAGAAACGATACGACGAGCTGACGGCGCTGCTGGAGAAGAAGGACCGCAAGGCCCTGCAGCTGCGCCTGGAAGAGATGAACGAGTTCGACGTGGCCGAGTTCCTCACGGAGCTGGACGACGCGCTGATGCTCACGGTGTTCCGTCTGCTCTCAAAAGAGATGGCGGCGGAGGTCTTCGCGAACCTGGAGGCCCCCGAGCAGGAGCGGATCATCTCCTCCATCACCGACCAGGAGCTCTCCGGGATCATCGAAGAGCTGTACGTGGACGACGCGGTGGACATCATGGAAGAGATGCCGGCCAACGTCGTCAAGCGCGTCATGCGCACGGCCACTCCGGAGACCCGCAGCCTCATCAACCAGTATCTGCGCTATCCGGAGGACTCCGCCGGCAGCATCATGACGGCCGAGTTCATCGACCTGAAGAAGTACATGAGCGTGAAGGAGGCCATCGCCCGCATCCGGCGCATCGGCGAGGACAAGGAGACCATCTACGTCTGCTTCGTCACCAACGCCAGCCGGAAGCTGGAAGGCATCGTCACGGTGAAGGACCTGCTGCTCCACGACGACGACACGATCATCGAGGAGCTGATGGACCGGAACGTGGTCTTCGCCACCACCACCGAGGACCAGGAGAGCGTCTCCGAGAAGTTCTCCGACTACGACCTGATGGCCATGCCCGTGGTGGATCTGGAAGGGCGCCTGGTGGGCATCGTCACCGTGGACGACGTCATCGACGTCATGGAACAGGAGGCCACCGAGGACATCGAGAAGATGGCCGGTATGACGCCCTCCGACAAGCCCTATTCCCGCAGCGCCCCCTGGGAGATCTGGAAGAACCGCATCCCCTGGCTGATGTTCCTGATGCTCTCGGCCACCTTCACCAGCATGATCCTCACCTCCTTCGAGGCGCGCCTGGCCGCCGTGGCGGGCCTGGTGCCCTTCATCCCCATGCTCATGGGCACCGGCGGCAACTCCGGCGCCCAGGCCGCCACCGCCGTCATCCGCAGCCTCTCCCTGGGGGACACCGAGCCCCGGGACGCCCTGCGGGTGCTGTGGAAGGAGTGGCGGGTGGCCTTCCTCTGCGGCCTGAGCCTGTCCGTGGTCAACTTCGGCAAGATGCTGCTGGTGGACGGGCTGCTGCTGGGCAACCCCAACATCACCGTGGCCGTGGCCGCCACCGTCAGCCTCTCCATCGTCTTCATCGTCATGTTCGCCAAGCTGGTGGGCAGCCTCCTGCCCATCGGGGCCGAGCGGGTCGGCATGGACCCGGCCGTCATGGCCAACCCCCTGATCTCCACCCTCACCGACGCCGTGTCCCTGCTCATCTACATCTTCATCGCCAAGCTCATCCTGCAGATATGAGCCCGCCGGGGCGTCTCGCCTCAGGGCCGTTCTTTTCGAGGTGGCTCTATGGACTTTACCGCTCTTCTGGACAAGATGCTGGTCTTCCTGGTGCTGATGGTCATCGGCTATGTCCTGGCCCGCAGCGGCAGGATGGACCGCAGTTCCATCAAGGTCGTCAGCTCCCTGACGCTGAACGTCTTCCTCACCGGCAGCATCCTCAATTCCACCCTGGGGGCCAGCGTGGATCTCAGCTGGAGCGAGCTGGGCCAGATCATGCTGGTGACCTGGGTCATGCAGATCCTGGGCTATGTGGTCGCCTGGCTGGTCGCCCGGCCGATGCCCGTGGACAAGGACCACGCGCCGCTGTTCGAGCTGCTCATGAGCATGGGCAACAGCATGTTCGTGGCCCTGCCCATCGTGGACGCCCTCTTCCCGGGCAGCCGCGCCGTCTTCTATGTCTCCCTGTCCTGCCTGCCTTTCAACGTGCTGCTGTTCACCTACGGCGTGTGGCGGCTCCAGAGCGGCCGGCAGAACGTGCGTCTGCGCTTCCGGGACATCCTGAGCGTGCCCCTGCTGGCGGCGCTGGCGGCGCTGATCCTGTTCCTGGCAAAGCCGCCGCTGCCCGCCGCGGTCAAGGGACTGATCTCCACCCTGGCCGGGGCCACCACGCCCATGTCCATGCTGGTGATCGGCGCGAGCCTGGGCTCGGTGAGCCTGCTGGACGCCTTCCGCAACGGCAAGCTCTATGTGGCCAGCGCCGTGCGCCTGATCCTGATCCCCCTGGTCACCTGGCTGGCAGTCGGTCTGCTGGCCCAGGATCCGGTGCTGCGCATGACCATGACCATCGTGGCCGGCAGCCCCGCCGCGGTGGTGATCACCGTGATGGCCAACCAGTACGACCGGGACCCGGTCTACACCGCCGAGGGCACCCTCCAGAGCACGGCCCTCTCCATGCTGACCATCCCCCTGCTGGTCTGGCTGCTGGGTTGACCATTTTCCGTTTTCGCTCCGCGATCTGAGAAGACGAGGCGCCGGTCGCCTCGTCTCTCCTGTCGCCGGGCCCCGCGCCGTTCTGTCACGCCCCCTTTCGGGGCAGAAGGAGGCTCCGCATGGACTTTCTAAAAAAGCGCCCGCTCCTGACCGCGGGCCTGATCCTGATCCTGGTGGCCCTGCTGGCGCTGGGCGTGTTCGCCACGATCCGCGCCGAGCGCGCACGCCGGGAGGCGGCAGCGCTGGGAGCCGCCGAGGCCGCCCGGAAGGAGGCCGAGGATCTGGCCTTTTCCGAGCGCTTCCGCGCGGCCCTCACGGACGGTGCGCCACATACCGGCGACAAACTGGTGGCCTATCTCGCGGCCGAGGACCGCTATGCCCTGGACTGGATCCCGGAGGCGCTGCAGGCCGGGACGCCGGAGGAGGTCGGCGGCGTGGTCGAGGTGCGCCAGAGCGGCGAGAGCATCTTCGAGCTCCGTCTGATGGCCGTCGGCAAGCCCTATCTCACCGAGGAAAAGACCTTCTACGCGCAGTATCAGGATCGCCGCTACGATGTGGCGGGAGCCCAGGCCGAGGCCGCATCCTGGATCGAGGCGTGCTGGTCCGGCGACCAGCTGTCGAAGACCGTCAAGAACTTGGAAAAGCACAGTTGCTTCGGCTGCGGGGATAAGATCTGCGCCGTCGTGGACAAGGGCGTCCCCCTGTCGATCGGCGAGATCCTCCCCGAGGAGCTGCGGGCCCGCTCTCCTTGGCAGATCGGGGCCTGGGTGGAGGTCGAGAGCTGGGGCAGCCGCTGGGTGGTCACCTATCAGCCCCTCCCCGAGTCGAGATACGCCCCTCACTTCTGGAGCTGCAGCGCCGACGGCGCTGTGGATCTGACGGGCCTGCGGGACTGGCTCCGGCAGCAGGCCGCCGACGCCGCGCTGCTCCAGGGCTTCTGCGACGCGCTGGATGCCGGCGAGGAGCTGGGCGGCGGCGTGAAGATCATCGGCCGGTATGACGGCAAGTACGATCTGGAGGACATCCCTTCGGAGCTCCGGGCTTCCACGCCGTCAGAGGTGGGCATGATCCTGGAGCGGGGCTCGTCCAGTTACGACGCCTATCTGCCGGGGGAGAAGATCCGCCTTGGCGAGATCAGCCGCAAAACGGTCGACGCCGAAGGGCCGGAGAGCCTGAAGGCCTTCATGCTGCAGTATCTGGGCCGCGCCCTGGTGCTGCACGAGGCCGACGCCCTGCTGGAGAGCGGGGACGTGGATCCCTCCGCCCGGAAGCTCCTGAGCCGCGTGGACGACGGGCGTTACGGCTGGACCTATCTCCCGGACGAGCTGCGCGCGGTGGCCCCGGAGGAACTGCGCGGGATCCTGTTCCTCGAGAAGAGCTACCGGGACTCCAGCGCCTGGTATACCGGCGAGGACGGCAAGGCCGTGAACATCGCGCTGCGTCTGGAGACCCTGAGCGTCCGCCTGGTGGACCTGCGCAGCGGCCAGACCGTGGCGGCCAGGACCTTCAGCGCCACCACGCCGGGGACGATCATCACATCCAGCGCGGACCGCACGCAAACTGTCGAGGTCGACTGGAAGACCGTGGAGGACTGGGTCAGCGCCGTCTGGCGTCCCGCCGCCTGAGCGCAGGGCGCCCCGCCCGGCCGCGGGCCGCGACGCCCGCCGCCTTTCGATCCCCTCATCTGCATCCCCTCACCCCTACATCTGTCGGGAGGTGTCTCATGCATATCCCACGCGGCGAGAGCCAGACGGTCGAGCTGCTGGACTTCGAGGACGCGCTGGCGCGCTCCGGCAGGTCCGGCGGCTACGACGCCGAAAAGTGGCTCTACGTGCCGGACTTCTATACCGAATACCGTTACATCCTGGGCACCCGGGGGCGGGAGCCGCTGATCTGCATCGGCGTGAACCCCTCCACCGCCGCGCCGGACGACCTGGACAATACCCTCAAGTCCGTCTCCCGCATCGCCGCGGGCAACGGCTTCGACAGCTGGATCATGTTCAACGTCTACGCCCAGCGAGCCACCCGGCCCGACGACATGGACCGGGAGCGCAACGAGACCCTCCACCGGGAGAACCTGCGGGCCTTCGCCTGGGTCCTCACAGGCGCCGCGGCGGGCGGCGCCTCCCCGGCGGTCTGGGCCGCCTGGGGCGCGGTGATCGAGAAGCGGGGCTATCTGCCGGACTGCGTGCGGGACATGGTCGCCCTGGGCAAGCGCTACGGCGCCCGCTGGCTCTGCGCGGGGGCCTGCTCCAAGAAGGGCCACCCCCACCACCCGCTGTACCTGCGCAAGGACGAAAAAGTCCGGACCTTCGACGTGGAAGGATATCTGGACACGCTGGGAGGGGAGGGCCTATGAAAGACAGGCTGAAACTGGCCGTCCTGCAGCTGCGCACGGAGCTCGACCGGGACGAGACCATGGAAAAAGCCGCCCGGATGCTCCGGGAGGCGGCGGGACAGGGCGCGGAGATGGCTGTGCTGCCGGAGATGTTCAACTGCCCCTACGCGGGCAGATACTTCCGGGACTTCGCCGCCCTGGGCCACGAGGACACCGTGGCTGCCCTCTCCGCCTGGGCCAAAGAGAACGGCATCTGGATCGTCGGCGGCTCCGTCCCCGAGCGGGAAGGAGAGGCGCTCTACAACAGCTGCTTCATCTTCGACAGTGAGGGCAGGGTCGTGGCCCGGCACCGGAAGGTGCATCTGTTCGACATCGACGCCCCGGGCATGCGCTTCCGGGAGTCCGCCACCTTCGCCCCCGGGCGGGAGATCACCGTCTTCGACACGCCCTGGGGCAAGATGGGCGCGGCGATCTGCTTCGACGTCCGCTTCCCGGAGCTCTTCCGGGCCATGGCGAGGCGGGGCGCCCGGCTGATCCTGCTGCCCGCCCAGTTCAATCTGACCACCGGCCCCGTCCACTGGGAGAGCACCCTTCGGATCCGGGCCGTGGACAACGAGGTGTTCCTGGCCGCCGCCTCTGCCGCCCGCTACGTGGGCTTTTCCTACGAGTGCTGGGGCCACTCCCTGGTGGCCGACCCCTGGGGGACGCTGATCGCCGCAGCGGACGAGACCGAGCAGATCCTGTACGCGGACATCGACTTTGCCCGGGTGGACGAGGTGCGGCGCCAGCTGCCCACCTTCCTGCACCTGCGGGAAGACGTGTACGAGGTGGCGACATGAAGATCCTGGATGATATCGCGCGCTATGCGCCCTTCAACGAGCAGGAGCAGCGGGACAAGGCCCTGATCCTCCGCTATCTGGCGGAACATCCGGGCTGCTTTTACCGGGCGGACCCCGTGGCCCACATGACCGCCTCCGCCTGGGTGGTGAACGCCGCCCGGGACAGGGTGCTCATGGTCTATCACAAGATCTACGATTCCTGGTCCTGGACCGGGGGACACGCCGACGGGGAGACGGATCTGCTGGCCGTGGCCCTGCGGGAGGTGACGGAGGAGACCGGCGTCAAGAGCGTCCGGCCGGTGAGCGAGGAGATCTTCTCCCTGGAGGTCGTCACCGTGGACGGGCACGAGAAGCGGGGCGCCTATGTCTCCAGCCACCTGCATCTGAACGTCACCTATCTGCTGGAGGCGGACGACGCCGAGCCTCTCCGGGTCTGCGAGGACGAGAACAGGGGCGTGGCCTGGTTCGGGCTGGACGAGGCGCTCCGCGCCTCCACCGAGCCCTGGTTCGTGAAGCGGATCTACGGGAAACTCAACGAGAAACTGAAAGAGACGCTGTGACAAAAGTCACAGCGTCTCTTTCAGAAGAGCTTTATCTCGATCCATCTTCCCCGGGTCCGGGCTCATCCGCCTCGGGCTCCTCCCCCTCGGGGGCTTTTTTCTTTTTTTCGGCGTCCATGGCCGCGCCTACGGCCACGCCCAAGGCCAGGCCGATGGACATGCCGATGCTGATGTTCTTCATACCGGCCCCGATCGCCACGCCCAGGGCCAGGCCCAGACACATGCCGATGGGCAGAGCGCTGCCCTGCTCCTCCTGCTCCTCCCCAGGGACCTGATCTTTCTTGTCCTTTTTCACGGTACTCCTCACAGCATGAAGATGCTGTCGTCGTTCTCCACCCAGTCGCTGACGGGGATGGTGCGGTACTCCGTGGGCGTCTGCCGGATCACCACCCGGTCGATGCCGGCGTTGATGATCTGGCGCTTGCACATGCTGCAGCTCATGGCGTCCGACAGGAGCTCGTTGGTCTTGGCGTCCCGGCCCACCAGATAGAGCGTGGCGCCGATCATGTCCCGCCGGGGGGCGGAGATGATGGCGTTGGCCTCGGCGTGGACGCTGCGGCAGAGCTCATAGCGCTCGCCGGAGGGGATGTGCAGGTGCTCCCGCATGCAGTAGCCCAGGTCGGAGCAGTTGCGGCGGCCCCGGGGCGCGCCGTTGTAGCCGGTGGAGATGATCTCGTCGTTGCGCACGATGATGGCGCCGTACTTGCGCCGCAGGCAGGTGGAGCGCTCCAGCACGGAGTCGGCGATGTCCAGATAGTAGTTCTGTTTGCTGGTGCGGTTGTCCATGGTCAAGACCCCCATATCTTGTCGTTCGCCTCTTATCATATCCCAGCCGGGCCAGTCCGTCAAGCCTTCCCGGTCTTTTGTGCGGATCTGCGCGCTCGTCCGGATCCCGGCTTTGCCCTCTAGCTTTTTTCGGCGGGATATGTTATAATGATAAGACCATGAACAGGAACTATCAGAAAGAACTGGACAGGATCATCCAGAAGCAGGGCGCCCGCCGGCCCCGCGTGCTGCTGCACGCCTGCTGCGGCGTCTGCTCCAGCGCGGTGCTGGAGTATCTGACCCGGTATTTCGACGTGACCCTCCTGTGGTACAATCCCAACCTCTATCCGGAGGCGGAGTTCCAGCGGCGTTTCCGGGCCCTGGTGGAGATCGTGGAGAAGATGGGCCTGGCGGACCGGGTGCAGATCCTGGCCGAGCCCTGGAAGCACACGGACTATGACGGCCGCGTCAAGGGCCTGGAGGACGAGCCTGAGGGCGGCGCGCGGTGCACGGAGTGCTTCCGTCTGCGCCTCTTCGAGACGGGACGTCTGGCCAAGCATTACGGCTACGACTATTTCTGCACCACCCTCACCCTGTCCCGCCACAAGGACGAGCGGCGCATCAACGCCCTGGGGGAGGAGATCGGCCGGGCCTTCGGCGTGAGCTGGCTCCCCTCGGACTTCAAAAAACAGGGGCGCGAGATGCGCTCCACAGAGCTGGCCGAGCAGTACGGCATCTATCGCCAGCTCTACTGCGGCTGCGCCTTCTCCCTGCATGCGCGGGAGGAGAAGGGCGACGCGCAGGTCTGACGCGACGGACAGGCGCGGTCCGGATCGCCCCGACGGGGCGTGGGGGGCGCCGACCGGTCGCGTGCCCGGGCGCCGGATAGGCCCGGACGCCGGATAAAACTGTATGACACGTAGGTTTCCACACCCTACGCGGGCCCCTGGGGGCCGAACGAAAAAATGGGAGCCGGGGGCCGCGCCCTGGCCCGATCTCGTTCTGCCTCCATGCGCCAAAAGAAAAAATGGAGGTAGACCCCGAACATGAACGAGAAAAGGAACAGCAAGCTCCTCTCCCTGGCCGTCACGGCCATCATCGCCGCCGCCTATGCGGCCCTCACCATCCTTCTGGCCCCCATCAGCTACGGGCCGATCCAGTTCCGCGTGAGCGAGGCGCTCACGGTCCTGCCCTTCCTGATGCCCGGCACCGTCTGGGGCATCTTCGTCGGCTGCATCCTGGCGAACCTCTACACCGGCAGCATCCTGGACATCGTCTTCGGCTCTCTGGCCACTCTCCTGGCGGGCCTGTGCACGGCCTGGTACGGGAAGAGGGGCAACACCATCCCCAACAGGCTCCTGGGCTGTCTGATGCCGGTGCTCTTCAACGCCGTCATCGTCGGCGCGGTCCTCACCTGGGGCTATCAGTTCCAGGAGTTCCCGGACAGCCCCCTGGCCTCCTACGGCTTCAACGCGCTGACCGTCGGTCTGGGCGAGGCGGCCGTACTGTATCTGATCGGCTACACGCTGCTGCGTCAGCTCCCGAAGAGCAAGGCCGTCCGGGAGTTCTTCGACCGCGTGAACAACGTGAACGATAAGTGATCCCCCGCCCTGCGGGGAGAAAGGAGCGTTCTATGCGCGTACGGAAAGCCATCATCCCCGCGGCAGGCCTGGGCACCCGCCTGCTGCCCAACACCAAGAGCATCCCCAAGGAGATGCTGCCCCTGGTGGACAAGCCCGTGATCCAGTATATCGTGGAGGAGGCCGTGGCCGCCGGCGTGGAGCAGATCCTCATCATCACCAACCGGGGCAAGAGCCCCATCGAGGACTACTTCGACTACGCCCCCGACCTGGAAGAGCGTCTGATCCACGACGGCAAGCGCGAGGAAGCTCGGGTGGTCCGCCAGGTCGCGGACATGGCGGACGTGTTCTTCCTCCGTCAGAAGGAGACCAAGGGCCTGGGCCACGCCATCTGGCGGGCCAAGAGCTTCGTGGGCGACGAGCCCTTCGGCATCCTGCTGGGCGACGACATCATGCTCTCGGAGAAGCCCGTCCTCAAGCAGCTGGTGGAGGCCGCCGAGGCCCACTCCTGCAGCGCCATCGCCGTGCGGGAGGTCCCCGACGAGCTGATCGTGAAGTACTCCTCCGTGAAGCTGGAGGCGCGGCTCTCCGACCGGGTCTACCGCATCAGCGACATGAACGAGAAGCCCACCCTGGCTGAGAAGCTCTCCCAGTTCGCCATCCTGGGCCGCTATGTGCTGACCCCCGCCATCTTCGACATCCTGGAGCACACCGCCCCCGGCCGCAACAACGAGATCCAGCTCACCGACGGCATGAAGGAGCTGGTCCACCGGGAGCCCATGTGCGCCGTGGACTTCGAAGGCCGCCGCTACGATACCGGCAACCTCAAGGGCTACCTGGAGTCCATCATCGACTTCGCCCTCAAGAACGAGGAGGCCGGCCCCTGGCTGCGCCAGTTCATCCTGGACAAGGCCGAGCTCCTGCGCCGCGGCTGAGCGCCCGGCACGACGACCGCAGGAGCACGCCCTATGGACCTGGCTGAACACATCGAGCGGGCCCGCGCCTGTCTCGACCGTTTCGACTACGATCACTACCAGCGGGACTTCGCGGAGATCTCCGCCGCTGTCGCGCCGTTCTTCGACGCGCTGCCGGAGGACCCGGCGCCGTATGCCGGAGAGCTCCTGCGACAGCTGGCGGAGCGCCGCGCCGCCCTGCCCCGCGCCAAGCGGGAGATGGCCCGGCTGCAGGACCGGCAGGTCCTGGCGCTGTATCTGGGCCCCGCGTCCCGGAAACACGGAGAGCGGGCAGAGGCTCTCCTCCGGGAGCTGGCACGGCTCTGGGCGGAGGAACGCCCCCGGGAGGCCTGGGTCCCCGGGGACTATGAGCAGATCCTCTCCGGCTTCGACCGGGACATCGAGGGCTGGGTCCGCCGCCTCTTCCGCTGGATCGAGCGCCGGCGCGCGGCGCGCAGAGCGCGCAAAGCGCGCTGACGCGGCGCAGTTTTGCTTTTGCAGTTTTGCTTATTGAGAAGAGACGCGAAAAGCTCGCCCTGTTTGGGGCGAGCTTTTCGCATATCTCTTTTCGCGTCTCTTCCGAGCGCCCGGGACGCTCTTCAGGCTTTCTTCCAGAGCTTGCCGGTGACCTGGAACAGCAGCGGGTACACGCCGATGTCCACGAAGATCACGATGGCATAGCGGAGCGTGCGGAGCAGATGGGCGGTCAGGTCCCCGGCGTTCAGCAGATCCTTGGGGAAGGGCATCTTCAGCACCGTGCTCAGCCCGAAGTAGATCGCGGCGCCGCCCAGGGTGCGCAGGACGCAGCGCAGGATGTTGGAGGTGTTCTCGAACTTGACGAACTTGGCCTCGAAGGGCTCGGCCAGCACGAAGCCGATCAGCATGCCGAAGGAGGTGTAGTAGTCGTCGCTCTGGCAGTAGAAGAAGCCGGGCAGCGACGAGAGCAGCAGCACCGCGTAGAAGATCCAGGGCCGGTCCGCGCACTTTTCGCGCAGCCAGGGGATCAGCAGCACCACGATGAGGCCCAGGCCCCAGCCGCAGAGCACGTCCGTGGGATAGTGGGCGCCCACCGCCACCCGGGAGAAGCCCACCAGCAGCGGCAGCACGATCGCCAGGATCAGGAAGAGCTTTTTCTTCTTCTCATGGGCGGCCAGCGACCCGTAGAGCGATACGGCGCTGGAGGAGTGCCCGCGGGGGAAGGAATAGCCCTGGGCCGCCACGTCGTAGATGTCCGCGTCCGGCTCGACCGGCCGCAGGAGATCCACCTTGTAGCCCGGGACGAAATAGGGCCGCAGGCGCAGGAAGATGTTCTTGATCATGGGGTTCCAGACGTTCGCCACCAGCACGTTCACGCCCACGTACTTGCCGAACTCCTTGTCCAGGCCCCAGTAGAGGAAGCCCATCACCGCCACCAGCAGCAGCTGCTCGCCGAAGGCGGACAGGTTGGAGATCAGCCAGAAGAGGGGCCCCTCGCTGCCGATATGGGCCTGGAGCCACTCCATGAGCTGCATCTCCCAGTCCAGATAGAAGATATTGCCGATCGTCTCTGTCATGATCCGGCGCCTCCTTTGTCGTTCTGCGGCCAGTTTACTCCCTTTCCGCAGATCTTGCAAGGGCCCTCTTGCCTTTCCGCCAGATCCGGATCATAATAGACGCGGACGGACGGCGCCCCGGCGGGACCGGGGCCGGATCCAAGGAGGCGGACCCATGAAGATCAAGACGAAGCGCCTGGACTATGACGCGGTGACGGCCCTGCCCAGGCCGGCCCATCAGCTGCCCCGAAAGCCCGATCCCCTGCTGCGCGCGCTGGTGCGCGTCCTGGGGGCGGGGGACCTGAAGGCCACCCGTTTCACCTGGACCACGGAGCGCATGGATGAGATAGGGCCCGGGCCATATCTCATCCTGATGCAGCACTCCAGCTTCATCGACCTGGAGATCGCCGCCAAGATCTTCGCCCGGGAGCCCTACTGCATCGTCTGCACCTCCGACGGCTTCGTGGGCAAGGAGGGGCTCATGCGCCGGATCGGCTGCATCCCCACCAACAAGTTCGTCACCGACCTGCATCTGCTGGGCGACATGCACTGCGCCCTCCACGAGCTGGGCTGCAGCGTGCTGATGTATCCCGAGGCCAGCTACTCCTTCGACGGCACCGCCACGCCGCTCCCACGGAAGCTGGGGGTGATGCTCAAGCGGCTGGACGTGCCGGTGGTCTTCGTCCGCACCGAAGGCGCCTTCGCCCGGGACCCGCTCTACAACTGTCTGCAAAAGCGGGACGTGACCGTCAGCGCCGTGGCGCAGGGCCTCTTCAGCCGGGAGGAGCTGCGCCGGAAGACCGTGGCGGAGCTGGACGCCGCCCTGGACGCGGCCTTCTCCTTCGACAACTTCGCCTGGCAGCGGGAGAAGGGCCTGCGCGTCGCCGAGCCCTTCCGGGCCGACGGGCTGGAGCGCATCCTCTACAAGTGTCCCGCCTGCGGTGCCGAGGGGCAGACCGAGGGCAAGGGCACCCGGCTCGTCTGCCGCGCCTGCCAGAAGACCTGGGAGCTGGACGAGCTGGGCCGGATGCGCGCCCTCGCCGGGGAGACGGAGCATCCCCACATCCCCGACTGGTACGCCTGGGAGCGCGCCGAGGTCCGCCGGGAGCTGGAAGAGGGGCGCTACGGGCTGGACCTGCCGGTGGAGATTGGGATGCTGGTGGACTTCAAGGCGATCTACCTGGTGGGCGAGGGGCGGCTGCGCCACGACCGGACGGGCTTCACCCTGGACGGCTGCGAGGGCCGGCTCCATTTCGAGCGCCCCGCCGGCCAGTGCTACAGCCTCTACGCCGACTACTACTGGTACGAGCTGGGAGACATCATCTGCATCGGCGACCGGGAGATCCAGTACTACTGCTTCCCGCCCGCCGGGACCCCCGTGGCCAAGGCCCGCCTGGCCACGGAAGAGCTCTTCAAGATGACGAAGGCGCGCCGCGCCGGCCCTTGACCTTTCGTTCGCAGTATTTGGGTCCTGTCCCCGACGTCCGGAAGGACGAGAGCGGCGTCCCGAAAGAGGCGCATCGCGATGCGCCCGCAGCCGCGCGCCGCGCCAAGCCGTCTCCGCCCTCCGCCGCAGGAAAGGCTCGACATCCCGACGACACCGTGTTATGATAGCTGTGCGACAGGTCTCCCCAGGGCGTCAGCGCCCCGATGGGAGGGCCTGCCGAACGCATGGAAGAAAGAGAGGTCCGGATCATGGGAGAAGACAGCTCCAAGACCGCGAACAAGAAGGGCGGAAAGCTCGCCCTGGCGATCGTCGGCGCGATCGTGCTGGTGGGCCTGGCCGTCGTGCTGCTGGTGACCCAGGTCGCGATCCCCGGCAACAACTACAAACTGGCCCAGGCGATGATGGACGCCGGGCAGTACGACCAGGCCATCGCGATCTTCGGCTCTCTGGGCAACTACAAGGACAGCATCCAGCGTCTCGGGGAGGCCCAGGCGGCCAAGCTCGACGCGGAGAACGCCGCCGCCTATGCCCGGGCGGAGGCCCTTCTGGACGCCGGGGACTTCGACGGCGCGATCGCCGCTTTCCGGGCGCTGGCCGGCTATCGGGACAGCGCGCAGCGGATCGCGGAAGTCGAGAAAGCCCGTGCAGCGGCGGAGGACGACGCCGAAAAGGCTGAGGCCTACGCCAACGCGGAGACCCTCGTCACCATCGGGCAGCTCGAGAACGCCATCACCGCCTTCGAGGCCCTGGGAGACTATAAGGACAGCGCGGAGCGGGCCCTGGATCTGCGCTACCAGATCGCGGACAGGATGGCGCAAACGCCGTCGACTTACCACCGTGCGCTCGAAGCCTTTACGGCTCTGGGCGACTACCGGGACAGCGCCGAACGGGCAAAGGCCCTGGAAGATGAGATCGACATACATATGTGGGGCGTCGTCGGGTCCTTCACCAACTGGGGCGTGATCCCGGACTATCCCATGACCAAGGCGGAGGACGGCTCCTTCCGCTCCGGTCCGATCGTGATGCAGGCCGGGGATGAGTTCAAGCTCCGCGCCTTCGAGACTTGGGATCTCAGCTGGGGCGCAGATGGCCAGAACGGCGACAATGTCGTCGTTCCCCAGAGCGGGACCTATATCGTGATCTTCTATCCCAGCACCGGGCAGATCGTCCTGCAGCGGGCCTGACCCGCGCAGCGCTCGGTGCGACGTGCGCCGACGACAAGACAAGAGCCTCCGCGCCCGTAT
>JAFZOC010000161.1 GCA_017550765.1 Oscillospiraceae bacterium | reverse complement strand
GTCCGGCCCGCCGCCGGCGCCCGGAGAGGGCCCCGGCGCTTCGACCAGCCCACCGAGGAGGAGGCCCGGGATCCCCGCGCCGCCCGCCGGGGCGAGGCCGAGGCCGCGCGGCCCATCCGCAGCGAGGGCTACGACGACCGGCGCAAGGCCGGTTACGCCCCCGCCGGGTCCGAGGAGCTGGAGGACGACGAGGAGGCGGATCTCGCCCCCTTCCCCAGCTTCCGGCAGTACCTGTCGGCCCTGGTCTCGGGCCTGATGGTCCGGCTCTTCGGCGCCAGGAAACAGGGCGCCGACGTCAGCGGCACCATGGAGGACGACGGGGAGGACCTGGGGCCGGAGATGGCCCCCGGCATGGCCTCCCGCTACTACGGCTCCTTCCTGAACAGTCTGCGGCTGCGCCTGCGCATCGCGCTGATCCTGCTGGCGGTGCTGGCCTGGGTGGCCCTGGGGCTGCCCGTCTCCGGCACCCTCCGCTCCGTGGAGACCGCCGCGGGCCTGGCCATGACGATCCAGCTGACGATCCTGCTGCTGGGCCTGGACGTGGTCACGGGCGCCGCGGTGAACACGGCCCGCGGCCGTTTCGGCGCGGACTCCCTGGCGGTGCTCTGCTGCGTGCTCACCAGTCTCGACGCCCTGGCCGTGTGTCTGGGCGTGCTGGGCCAGCCCCATATGCCCCTCTGCCTCATCTCCAGCGCCTCCTTCCTGGGCGTGATGCTCTCCTCCCTGGTCAGCGCCCGCGCCCTGCGCAAGACCCTGCGGGTGCCCGCCATCGCCAAGCGCTGCTACGCCGTCACCGGCGAGCCGGACATCCGGGGCGACGGCCTGACCCTGCTCAAGTCCCTGCGGCCGCCCAAGGGCATGGTCCGCCGGGCCGAGGAGGCCGCCCCCGACGAGACCGCCTTCCAGCGGGTCGCCCCGCTGCTGGGCATCGCCTGCGTGCCCCTGGCCCTGATCGTGGCGCTCGCCAAGCACGCCATGGGCGACTTCCTGTTCATCCTCTCGGCGCTGGTCTGCCCGGCGGTGCCGCTCTGCGCGCTGCTGTGCTTCGCCCTGCCCTTCCTCTTCGGCGCCCTGCGCATCTTCCACAGCGGCGCCGCCCTCGCCGGCTGGTCCGGCATCAGCGACATCGGCCGGAGCGTGGATCTGATCGTCACCGACCGGGACCTCTTCCCCGAGGGCAGCATCGAGATCGACACCGTGCGCATCTTCGCCGAGGTCCAGCCCGAGGACATCATCGCCTACGCCGGCACCATGATCTGCGCCTCCGGCTCGGATCTGGCCCCCGCCTTCGCCACCCTCATGGAGCGCAACAACTGCGCCATGCGCCGGGTGGAGGGCTTCGAGCATCTGCAGGGCGGCGGCATGAAGGGCGTCATCGACAGCAGCGTCATCCTCTGCGGCGGCGTGGAGCTCATGCGGCTGATGAACGTGCGCGTGCCCTACCGCCTGGTGGGCAAGACCACCGTGCTCCTGGCCGTGGACGGCATCCTCTGCGGCATCTTCAACATGAAGTACGAGGGGCAGCCCCAGGTCCGCAAGGCCCTGGTGGGGCTCATCCGCTCCAACCGGCACCCCATCTTCGCCATCCGCGACTTCCTGGTCACCCCGGAGATGCTCTCCGACGCCTTCGACGTGGCCACAGACGGCTACGACTTCCCGCCCTATGTGGACCGCTTCGCCATCTCCGAGGCCAAGCCCACCGATACCAGCAAGATCGCCGCGGTGGTCTGCCGGGAGGGCCTGGGCCCCCTGGTCCACATGGCCGACACCGGGCGCAGCCTCTACGTCTCCATCCGCATCAACCTGCTGCTCACCGTCCTGGGCGCCGTGCTGGGCGTGTTCGTGGTCTTCTTCCGGCTGCTCAGCGTCGGCACCGTGGGCAGCGGCTTCCTGCTGCTGTTCCTGCTGTTCTGGGCCCTGCCCGTGGCGGCGGTCAGCTTCTTCTCCCGCTTCTGACGACGGCGCCCGGCCCCCGGGCCGGGACCTCCGCCCCCTCTCCCGCCGCCCGATAGCCGATCGCTGCCGGGCGGCGCGCGATCTTTCACCGAACGGAGCTGTATATGATGGTATGTCCCAAATGCGGGCAAGTGGCCCGCAACGATTCCAAGATCTGCGCCCTCTGCGGCACGCCCCTGAAACGGGAGCGGCGGCCCTGGCTCACGGTGCTGATCGGGCTGCTGGTGCTGGCCGCCCTGGCGGCGGGCGGGATCTTCCTGCTGCCGAAGCTGGGCGTGGACCTGCCCGACTTCCTCCCGATCGTCGCGCAGCCCAGTCCCGCCCCGGCGGCGGAGCCCGACGCGGTCCCCGCCTCGGCGGAGATGCCGGAGGCCACGGCGCCCCTGGCCGAGCCGGATCCGGAGGATCTGCTCTGGACCGGCGCCGTCCAGATCCAGGCCGCCCCGCACTACGCCCTGGGCCTCACCGCCGAGGGCCGGGTCCTGCTGGCCGGGCCGGAGACGGAGATCGGCCGGCTGGACGTGGCCGACTGGGCGGACGTGCGGCAGCTGGTGCCCCTGGAGAAGTGCCTGGCCGGGCTCACCGGCGAGGGCAAAGTGCTGCTGACCGGCGACACCGCCGCCTTCGAAGCCGCCCGGGACTGGGATCCGGTGGAGCGCCTGGTGGCCAGCGCCGGCTCCCTCTTCGGGCTCACCCGGGACGGGCGGCTCTTCGGCGCGGGGCCGGGCATGTACTTCAACACCGCCTCCCTGCGGGACGTGGCGGACCTGCTGCCCTGCTATGCCGACAGCCTGGTGCTGTTCCAGGACGGCAGCACCCGCTTCATCCCCCATCTGGGCATGTTCAGCAACGAGGGGCAGCTGCGGGACGTGGCGGACCTGGTGGCCAACAGCGACTGCGGCCTCTTCCTCATGAAGGACGGGACCGTGCGGCTCAGCTCCCACTTCCGCCGGACCCTGGAGACCTACTACCGGGAAGACCCCTTCGCCGACTGGCAGGATCTGCGGCAGCTCTGTCTGGCCGACAGCTACGCCCTGGGCCTCACCCGGGACGGGCGGGTGCTCTCCGCCACCTGGCTGGAATATGAGACGGCCCCGGACACCTCCGGCTGGGAGGACGTGCGGCAGATCGTGTACGCCCAGGACGCCCTCTGGGCCTTCGGCCTCACCCGGGAGGGCCGGGTCCTGGCCCCGGCGAATCTGGAGGGCGGCTCCCCCGCCGCCGACTGGAGCGACGTGAAGGAGCTCGCGATCTGCGGCCGCTCTCTGGTGGGCCGCTGCGGCGACGGGACCGTGCGCTGCGCCGCGCCGGACGGCGCGGAGCGCTTCGACACCGGGCGCTGGAC
>JAFZOC010000160.1 GCA_017550765.1 Oscillospiraceae bacterium | reverse complement strand
GTAGGGCACGGTGTACCGGTTGTCCGGGTCATAGTACAGGCCGCGGAAGCTCTCGTCGATGTTGGCATAGTTCGGGCTGTTGTTGAAGTCCAGCGGCAGGAGCATGTCGTTTTCCCGCATGCGGGCGATCATGTAGTCGGAGGGGACGACCACGTCGTAGCTCACCGCGCCGCTCGAGAGCTTGGCATACATGTCCTCGTTGCTGGCGAAGGTGCTGTAGTTGACCTTGACCTTCTGGCCGGTCGTCTCCTGATACCACTTCTCGAATTCCTTGACGGTGTTGAAGGAGTCGTCCGAACCGTCGGAGATATATTCTCCCCAGTTGTAAACATTGAGCGTCAGGGTCTTCCCGCCTCCGCCGCAGCCTGCGAGCAGGCCGGCGAGCAGCAGAACGGCGGTGAGCAGAGCGATGGTCTTTTTCATGATTGTGCCTCCTTGGATGCTTTCTTGAGTTGTCTGGCCGCCCTGCGTCTCTGCACCTCGTCCTCGTCGTAGAGGTTGGAGATCAGCAGCAGGGCCAGGATCACGAAGAAGATGATGGTCGCTAGGGCGTACATCTTGGGCGTGACCGTCTTTTTGGTCATGTTGTAGATGCGGATGGGCAGGGTCTGGAAGCCGTTGCCCGAGGTGAAGTAGCTGATGACGAAGTCGTCGAGCGAGAGGGTAAAGGCCATGATCAGGCCCGTGATGACGCCGGGCATGATCTCCGGCAGCTCCGCCCGCAGGAAGGCCCGCATGGGGGTGCAGCCCAGGTCCATGGCGGCCTCGGGCAGGGACTTGTCCATCTGCTGCAGCTTGGGCAGCACCTGGAGGATCACGTAGGGCAGGCAGAAGGTGATGTGGGCGATGAGCATGGTGACGAAGTTCAGACTGGTGGCCGCCCCGAAGAGCCGCCCCACAAAGACGAACATCAGCATCAGGGAGATGCCCGTGATGATGTCCGGATTGATCATGGGGATGTTGGTCACGCCGTCGAGGATGGTACGCATGTAGCGGCTTTTCAGTTGGTGCATGCCCACAGCGGCGGCGGTGCCCATGACGGTGGAGATCACCGAGGCGCTGACCGCCAGGATCAGGGTGTTCTTCACCGAGTTCAGCGTCTCCGAATCCCGGAACAGCTCCCGGTACCAGTACAGGGAGAAGGAAGAGAAGACGGAGAGGCTCTTGGTGCTGTTGAAGGAGAACACCAGCAGAATGGCGATGGGGGCGAAGAGGAAGATCATGATCAGCGCGGTGTAGATCCTGGAGAGATGTTTCATTTCAGAGCCCTCCTTCCTACGCAGAGGCGCGCTTGTTGGCAGCGCGCTGCATGAATGCCATGCAGATCAGCAGGATCACCATGAGGATGAAGGCGATGGCGGCGGCAAAGTGGAGATTGCCCGCCACGTACTGGCCCTCGATGGCGTCGCCGATGAGGTAGAACTTGCCGTTGCCCAGCTTCTGGGAGATGTAGAAGGTGCTGATGGATGGGATGAGCACCATGGTGATGCCCGAGATGACCCCCGGCAGGCTGAGCGGGAAGATGACCCGCCGCAGAACGCCCACGCCGTTGCAGCCCAGGTCATGGGCCGCCTCAATGAGCCGCATGTCCATCTTGGCCATGACGGAGTAGATGGGCAGGATCATATAGGGAAAGTAGTCGTAGACCATACCGATGAGCACTGCGCTCTCCGTGCCGATGATGTGGACCTTGCCCAGCCCCAGCATCCCCAGCAGGCCGTTGAAGATGCCTGTGTCCTGCAGGATGGTCATCCAGGCGTAGGTGCGGATCAGGAAGTTCATCCACATGGGGATCATGATCAGGGTGATCAGGATGCCCTGGGTCTTGGCGGAGGCGCGGGAGATGAGATAGGCAAAGGGATAGCCGAAGATCAGGCAGATCAGCGTTGAGAGGATCGCCAGCTTCAGGGAGCGCCAGAAGATCAGCAGATACGTGCGCACCATACGGGTGCCGTCGCCGCCGGCCACCTCTGAGGTGGCGGTGAAGAAGCGGGTGATGTTCTCGGTGGTAAAGTGGAAGGCGTTGTCCGTAAAGGCGTAGTAGGCCACAAAGACCAGGGGCACCAGGATGAACAGCAGCGACCAGACCGAGTAGGGCGCCAGGGCCATGCGCCGGATCAGCGTCAGGTGCCGGGCGGAAGCGTTCTTTTTCATAGCTCGTTCTCCTCCGGGATCAGCTCCGCATCGGAGAGCTCGTCCAGCTCGTTGGAGAAGGAGGAGTAGTCGCCGAACATGCCGGAATACTCCGACTTGTGCATGATGTGGATGGCCTCCGGCTCGATATACAGGCCGATCTTCGCGCCGACGGCCTCGTAGTCCGTGGTCTGGATCATCCACTTGAAGCCGTCGATGTCTACGATGATC
>JAFZOC010000159.1 GCA_017550765.1 Oscillospiraceae bacterium | reverse complement strand
CTACCAGACGATCCGGGACCAGGAGGGGAGCTATCATCTCTCCACCACGATGATCCCCGAAGACCGGAAGGCCGCGCTGGCGCAGATCCGGGAAAGGCTGAAGGACGGCCGGCCCTGCCGCGTGGTCTCCACGAGCCTGATCGAGGCGGGGGTGGATGTGGACTTCCCGGAGGTCTATCGCGCGATCGCGGGGCTGGACTCGATCATCCAGGCCGGCGGGCGCTGCAACCGGGAGGGAAAGCGCGGCCGGGAGGAGAGCGTCGTCCATATCTTCCGCACGGCCGCTCGGGCGCCGCAGATGCTGGAACAGAACATCGACGCCGCGAACAGGGTCTTGCGGCAAGACGCCCCTGCGGACGCGCCGGAGTCGATATCCGCGTATTTCGACTTTTTGCTCTACGGCCTCAAAGGCAAAGAGCAACTGGACCAGAACAAGATCCTGGCCGACGCGAAAGCGCTGAAGTGCGAGACCGTAGCGCGGAACTTCCACCTGATCGAAGGCGCAGACTACACCATCTATGTCCCGCTCGGAGGAGGCGCGGCACTGACCGAGCAGCTCAGGTCCTGCGGCCCCGACCGCGCGCTGCTGCGGGCGCTGGGGCCCTATGCGGTGGCGGTCTACGGGCGGTATTTCCGCCAGCTGCTGGACAGCGGCGCCCTGGAGCCGGTGGGCGAGACGGCGGGGATCCTGCGCGATCTCTCCCTGTACTCCAGGGAGATGGGCCTGCCCTTCGAGTTATCGGAACAAGACAGCGCATTCTTTATTTGACATAGATCGACTACGAAAGGAAGTGAGAAAACATGGGGACTATGGTCGAGGTCTGGGGCAAGTATGCGCTTTTTACACGGCCGGAGATGAAGGTGGAGCGCGTCAGTTATGACGTGATGACGCCATCGGCAGCTCGCGGTCTGCTGGAAGCCGTCCTGTGGCATCCGGGCCTCAAATGGGTGATCGACCGGATCTACGTGCTCGCGCCGATCGCCTTCACGAACATCCGCCGGAACGAGGTATCGGCGACCTTGTCAGCGGCCAACGCTTTGAGCGCCATGAACGGGAGACCTGCGGAACTCTACATCACCACCAAGGACTGTATCCAGCAGCGCGCAGCCACCGTCCTGCAGGACGTCCACTATGTGATCGAGGCGCATTTCGTCATGACGGACAAGGCGGCCCCCGGCGACAACCCCGGCAAGTTCTGTGAGATGATGCGGCGCAGGCTGGAGAAAGGTCAGTGCTACCATCAGCCCTATCTGGGTACGCGGGAATTCCCCGCCTGCTTCCGCCCCTGGAAGGGCGGAACGCCTGTGACTGCGTACCCGGAGGAGGATCGGGAACTGGGATTCATGCTGTACGACATGGACTATTCCGATCCCGAGGATATCCGCTCGCAGTTCTTCCGGGCAAAGCTGTGCCGGGGCGTCCTGGACCTGCGAGATGTGGAGGTGTACACATGATTCTGCAAGCACTGACCGATCTCTATGAGACGCTGGTGGAAAAGGGGAAGCTGGAAGCGCCCGGATGGACGATGGGAAAGGTGTCCTGGGCCCTGGAGCTGGACGACGACGGCAAGGTCGTGGATGTGCATCCCCTGCGTATCGCCGGCGGAAAAGGGAACAAGATGGTCCCGGCACAAAGGCGTCTGCCTGCGCCTGTGAAACGCACGGTCGGGATCGCGGCGAACTTCCTCTGGGACAATTCTTCCTACATCCTCGGATCGGACAGCAAGGGCAAGCCGGAGCGGGCGCTGAGATGCTTCGACAACGCCAGCGCGCTCCATCAGACGATCCTGGCGGAAGTTGACAGCCCTGCCGCCCGTGCCCTGGTGAACTATTACCAAAGCTGGCGCCCGGACGACCTGGAGAGCGCCCCGGCTCTTGCCGAGAGAAGGGAAGAACTCCTCTCCGGCGAGAACATCACCTTCTTCTATCGCGGCCGTCCGGTGGCAGAGGACCCCGAGATCCAGCGGGCATGGGCGCGCGCCTACAGCGCCGAGAGCGGGACGGAAGAAGGGACGAGCACGCGCTGCCTGATCACCGGGGAGGAGACCGTACCGGAGAAGATCCACCCCGCGATCAAGAACGTCCGCGGCGCGCAGTCTTCCGGGGCGGCGCTGGTGTCCTTCAACGCGCCGGCCTTCTGCTCCTTCGGCCATGAGCAGAACGCGAACGCGCCTGTCAGCAGGTACGCGGCTTTCGCCTATACCGCGGCGCTCAATCATCTGCTGGCCGACCGCGAGCATGTCAAGATCGTCGGCGATGCCAGCGTGGTCTATTGGGCAAAGGACGCCGGGGAGCAATACACGGACCTCTGGTCCGAGCTCATGGACGGCGGCGATCAGATCTCCGGCGAGACGCTGGACGAGCTGATCGCGGCGATCGCGACGGGAAAAGAGGCCCGCTTCCGGGAGCTCCCGATCCATCCGGCCAACGAGTTCTTCGTCCTGGGCATCTCGCCCAACGCCGCCCGGCTCTCCGTGCGTTTCTTCTATCACAGCAGCTTCGGGGACCTGGTCGCCCATCTGCAGCAGCACTACGAGGACATCCGGATCGTCTCCGACGGGCGGAACAAGTGGCGGATGATGCCCCTGTGGGCACTCCTGCGGGAGACCGTCAATGCCAAGTCCAGCGATAAAACGCCGCTGCCGCAGCTGGCCGGCGACGTGATGAAGAGCATGCTCAGCGGAGGCCGTTATCCGGAGACGCTGCTGTATCAGACGCTCCTGCGGATCCGTGCGGAGCACGACATCACCTGTGGCCGGGCCGGGATCGTGAAGGCCTGGCTCATCCGAAATACAAAAGAGCATCCCCTGCGGGATGCGATCAAGGAGGTATCCATCGTGTCGCTGAACACCGAGAGCAGCTTTACGCCCTATGTCCTGGGACGTCTGTTCGCGGTCCTGGAGGGGCTGCAGCAGGACGCGAACCCTGGCATCAACGCAACGATCAAAGACCGTTTCTTCAACTCTGCCTGCTCGACGCCCGCAGCCGTGTTCCCGCTGCTGATGAAGCTCTCCAACAGCCACCTGCGGAAGCTGGAGGCCGGCAGGCAGATCTTCTGGTCCAAGCAGACCGGCGATCTGCTCGGGAAGCTGGGGGAGTCTTTCCCCGCCCATCTCTCCCTGCAGGAACAGGGCGCTTTCATCCTCGGCTACTACCATCAGACCCAGAAACGCTATGAAAAGAAGACAGATACTGTGAAGGAGGAAAAGTAAAATGTCCGGAGCCATCAAGAACAGATATGAATTCGTGATCCTCTTCGACGTGGAGAACGGCAACCCCAACGGCGACCCCGACGCGGGCAACATGCCCCGTATCGACCCGGAGACGGGCTACGGCATCGTCACCGACGTCTGCCTCAAGCGCAAGATCCGCAACTATGTGGAGACGCTCAAGGAGGACGCGCCCGGCTTCGGCATCTACATCAAGGAGGGCGTACCTCTTAATGCCAGCGACAAGCGGGCGCTCGAGTTCGTGGGGCTCGAGGACAACAAAGAAAAGATCAAGGCCGCGAAGAAGGCCGATAAGGATCTTGACCGCAAGATCCGGGACTTCATGTGCCAGAATTTCTTCGACATCCGTACCTTTGGCGCGGTCATGACGACCTTTACCAAGAATGCGCTCAACTGCGGCCAGGTCCGCGGCCCGGTGCAGCTCTCCTTCGCCCGCAGCGTCGACCCGATCGTGCCCCAGGAGCTGACCATCACCCGCACGGCCATCACCACCGAGGCGGACGCCGAGAACAAAAAGACCGAGATGGGCCGCAAGTACATCGTCCCCTACGGCCTCTATCGCGGCGAAGGCTATATCTCCGCGAACCTGGCCCGCAAGGTCACGGGCTTCTCGGAGGAGGATCTGGAACTGCTGTGGCAGGCCATCCTGAACATGTTCGAGAACGACCACGCCGCTGCCCGGGGCAAGATGGCCGTGCGTGAGCTCATCATCTTCCGGCACGACAGCGAGCTGGGCAACGCCCCTGCCTATAGGCTCTTCGACGCGGTGAAGGTGGAGCGCTTCGACAAGAGCGCACCTGCCCGCAGCTTCTCAGACTACGCGGTGACGGTGGACGAGTCCGCGATCCCCGAGGGCGTCACGGTCGAGATCAGAGCGTGAGTTTCCGAGAGGACGACTTCCTCCAGCTCTCGGGGCTGCAGCACTTCGCCTTCTGCCGGCGCCAGTGGGCCCTGATCCATCTGGAGCAGCAGTGGCGCGACAACGCCCGCACCGTGGAGGGGGACATCCTCCACGAGCGGGCCCATGACGAGCGCGCCGTGGAGCGCCGCGGGGATACGATCGTCATGCGTGGCCTGCGCATCGCCTCGGCGGAGCTGGGGATCAGCGGCGCCTGCGACGTGGTGGAGTTCCACAGGGACAGGGATGGTGCGAAACTTTCCGGAGAGGAGGGCTCGTGGCGGCCGTACCCCGTGGAGTACAAACGCGGCGTCACGAAGATCGGCGACGAGGACCGGCTCCAGCTCTGTGCCCAGGCCATGTGCCTGGAGGAGATGCTCGGCTGTTCGGTCCCCGAGGGAGCGCTGTACTATGGCGAGACCCGCCGCCGGGAGCGCGTGCCCCTGGGGCCGGAACTGCGGGAGCAGGTCCGGCGCATGCTGGAGGAGATGCATGACTATCATCGCCGCGGCCATACCCCGAAGGTCAAGCCCGGCAAGCACTGCAACGCATGCTCACTGAAGGAGATCTGTCTGCCGGCGCTGTGTCGAGACCTGTCGGCGACCGCGTACATCCGGAGCCGGATGAAGGAGGAGCTGCCATGAGGCGTCTGCTGAACACGCTCTTCGTGCTGACCGAGAACGCCTATCTCTCCCTGGACGGGGAGAACGTGGTCGTCCAGGTGGAGGGGGAGGAGAAGGGCCGCTTCCCGCTCCATGCGCTGGATGGGATCTTGTGCTTCAGCTATGCCGGCGCGAGCCCGGCGCTCATGGGAGCCTGTGTGGAAAGAGACGTGGAGCTCAGCTTCATGCGGCCCGGCGGGCGATTTCTGGCTCGCGCCTGCGGCCGGACCCGCGGGAACGTGCTGCTGCGCAAGACACAGTACCGCGTCTCGGAGGATGCGGGCGCTTCTCTGGCGATCGGCCGGAACATGCTCATCGGCAAGGTCTATAACGCCCGCTGGGTCCTGGAACGGGCGACGCGGGACCATGCGCTCTCGGTGGATGTGGAGCGGCTGAAGCGTGCGTCCGGCGCGCTGAAAGGCGCGCTCGCGCGGCTCGAAGATGCGGACGGCGCGGACCGCCTCCGGGGTATCGAGGGCGACGCCGCGGCGGACTATTTCGGCGCTTTCAACGAGCTGATCCTCTCGGGGGACGAGGCCTTCGTATTCCACGGGCGCAGCCGCCGGCCACCGCTGGACCCTGTCAATGCGATGCTGTCCTTCGCCTATGCGATCCTGGCCTCCAACTGCGCCTCGGCGCTGGAAGCGGTCGGACTGGATCCCTATGTGGGCTTCGTCCATACCGACCGCCCCGGCCGCGAGTCTCTGGCGCTGGACCTGATGGAAGAGCTCCGCCCGGTCCTGGCGGACCGCGTGGTGCTCTCCTGCATCAACAGCCGGATCGTCAACGCCCAGATGTTCGAGAAGAGCGCCAGCGGCGCCGTCATGCTGGATGAGGATGGCCGCAGAGCCTTCCTGAAGGCGTGGCAGGACCGGAAAAAGGAGACGCTGACCCATCCGTTCCTCAGGGAGAAGATCCCCTGGGGCCTGGTCCCCTATGTCCAGGCGCTCCTGCTGGCCCGGTACCTGCGGGGGGACCTGGATGCCTATCCGCCTTTTTTGTGGAAGTGAGGGCAGAGATGCTGGTCTTGATCACCTATGATGTGAACACAGAAGATGCATCCGGCAGACGCCGGCTGCGGAAGGTCGCGAAAGAGTGCGTGAACTATGGCCAGCGCGTACAGAACAGCGTGTTCGAGTGTTCGCTGGACGCGGCGCAGTTCGAGACCGTCAAGCATGTGCTGGAGAAACTGATCGACCCGCACAAGGACTCCTTGCGCTTCTATAACCTGGGCGAGCGCTATACCCCGAAGGTCACGCATTTTGGGGTAAAGGCAGCGTATGACCCGGAGGGGATCTTGATGATCTAGCGCAGGTGCGAAAGGGGAGCACACGTCGTTCACACGGGGGATCCGCACCGGGAGATGCGGGGCATCGCCGCGGCGGGTGCTCGCCGGAAGCCAGATCTGTCTCCGGCGAAAGCAAAACACAGGACTTTTTTGTCAGAAGTGTACAGTTGGCGATGGCGCCGATCGTATACTTTTGCTGTCGCGCCCCCCGCGGGGCGCGTGGATCGAAATGTGGTTTTGACTATAGCATTAACGAAAGCTCTATGGTCGCGCCCCCCGCGGGGCGCGTGGATCGAAATACATACTTCCTGGCGGCAGAATATGGAAGCCGCTGTCGCGCCCCCCGCGGGGCGCGTG